>JAKZXM010000306.1:0-3702 GCA_047514975.1 Rhodospirillales bacterium | reverse complement strand
CCCGGTGCCGGCAAGCCGCCGCCTTCCCATTCACCGCCCCGCGCCCGAGTTTCTCGACCAGTCCACCGAGGTCGAGATCCTGGTGACCGGGATCAAGGTGATCGACCTGATCCAGCCCTACCCGAAGGGCGGCAAGGTCGGGTTGTTCGGCGGCGCCGGGGTCGGCAAGACCGTCATCATCATGGAGCTCATCAACAACATCGCCAAGGCGCACGGGGGCTACTCGGTGTTCGCCGGCGTCGGCGAGCGCACCCGCGAAGGAAACGACCTCTACCACGAGATGATCGAATCCGGCGTCATCCAGCTCGACGGCCCCGGATCCAAGGCGGCGCTGGTTTACGGACAGATGAACGAGCCGCCCGGCGCCCGCGCGCGGGTCGGGCTTTCGGGGCTGACCCTGGCCGAATACTTCCGCGACGAGGAAGGCCAGGACGTGCTGTTCTTCGTCGACAATATCTTCCGCTTCACCCAGGCCGGCTCCGAGGTTTCGGCGCTGTTGGGCCGCATTCCGTCGGCGGTCGGCTATCAGCCGACGCTCGCCACCGACATGGGCGCGCTTCAAGAACGCATCACGTCGACGAACAAGGGCTCGATCACGTCCGTCCAGGCGATCTTCGTGCCCGCCGACGACCTGACCGACCCGGCGCCGGCGACGTCGTTCGCGCATCTCGACGCGACCACGGTCTTGAGCCGCCAGATCGCCGAGCTCGGCATCTATCCGGCGGTGGACCCCCTCGATTCCACCTCGCGCGTGCTCGATGCGCGCGTGGTCGGCGACGAGCACTACGACGTCGCCCGCGAAGTCCAGCGTATTCTCCAGACGTACAAATCGCTTCAGGACATCATCGCCATTCTCGGCATGGACGAGCTCAGCGAGGAAGACAAGCTGGCCGTCGCCCGCGCCCGCAAGATCCAGCGCTTCCTCAGCCAGCCTTTCCATGTGGCCGAGGTGTTCACCGGCTCGCCCGGGGTCTTCGTCACCTTGGACGACACCATCACGGGTTTCAAAGCGATCTGCGCGGGCGAATACGACCACTTGCCCGAGGCCGCTTTCTACATGGTCGGCACCATCGAGGAAGCGGTGGAAAAGGCGAAACGCATGGCCGAAGCGGCGGCTTGAAGACGGGCCGAGAACGAACGCGGGCCAAAAACGAGCGCGGGAAGGGGAAGCGGTGGCGGACAAGGTACTCGTCGAGCTGGTGACACCGGTGAAAGTGGTCTTGACGCGCGAGGTGGACATGGTGGTGGTTCCCGGAGGCGACGGCGACTTCGGCGTCCTGCCCGGCCACGCGCCGCTGATATCCACCCTTCGTCCAGGCGTTGTCGACATCTACGAAGGCGGCGCCGTCTCCGACAGTGTGTTCGTCGCCGACGGTTTCGCGGAAGCGACCGATACCCGCGTGACCATCCTCTCCGAGGACGCGCTGGCGATGTCGGAAGCCACGAATGAGGCGGCGGACGCGCGGATCGCGGAGGCCCGCCGGCTGCTCGACGAGGCCGAGGACGACCGCGGACGCGCGGCCGGCGAACGCGCGCTCGGCACCGCCGAGGCGCTCGCCCAAGCGCTCGGACGCCGGGATCGACACCCATGACCGGGCGCCTCGGCGCGGGCGCTTGAGGAGCGCGGGAAATGAAACTGTATTTGGTTCGTCACGGCGACGCGGTTCCCGAGAGAGAAAATGCGGACCGGCCGCTGAGCGCGAAGGGGGACGCCGACATTCGCGCGCTCGCCGCCTTCATCGCCCGAAGCGGCGCCCGGGTCGCGCGCGTCATCCACAGCGGGCGCGCCCGCGCCCGCGAGACCGCGGTCCTGTTCGCCGACGTCATCGGTCCCGGAAAGATAGTGGAAGAAGCGGAATCCGGGCTCGGACCCGACGTGTCGACCGATCTGCTGGCGCGCGTCGCCGACGCCACGGAAGAAGACCTCATGGTCGTCGGCCACGATCCCTTCATGACGCGCATGATCTCGCGCTTGGCCGCCGGCGACGAGAACGCCCACCTCGTTGCGCTGGAGCCGGGCTCGGTGGCATGCCTCGAGCGCGGCGCCGACGGCGGCGCCTGGACCATCAACTGGATCGCGGGACCGACCCTGATGGGCCGCTGATCGGCCGCCACGCCGGCGGCGAGGCGCGGGGCGCGGCCGCAGGGTTCAGGCGCGAGCCCGGCGCCGGGACTTCTTCCTGCCCTTGCGGGCGCCAAGCCCGGCGCGCGCCGCCGAGACCGGAGCCGCGCCGGGGGCGTCGAGGCCGAGCTCCATCGCCTCGAGCCTTCGGATCTCGTCGCGAATGCGCGCCGCCTCCTCGAACTCGAGCTCGGCCGCCGCGGTCCGCATGCGCGCCTCGAGATCGGCGAGGTGGGTGCGCAGGTCCTTGCCCACCAGGTGTTTATCCCCGCTGACGCCGGTGCCCACCGAGACGTAGTCGTGCTCGTAGACGGTTTCGAGGACGTCGGTGATGTTCTTGCGCACGCTCTCTGGCGTGATGCCGTGGGCGGCGTTGTACGCGGTTTGCTTCTCGCGCCGCCGGTTGGTCTCGTCGATGGCGAATTGCAAAGAATCGGTCACCGTATCGGCATAGAGAATGACGCGCCCATCGATGTTGCGCGCGGCGCGCCCGATGGTCTGGATCAGGCTGGTGCGCGAGCGCAGGAACCCCTCCTTGTCCGCGTCCAGGATCGCAACCAGCGCGCATTCGGGGATGTCGAGCCCCTCGCGGAGCAAGTTGATTCCGACCAGGACGTCGAAGGCGCCGAGCCTGAGATCCCGGATGATCTCGATTCGCTCCAGGGTCTCGATGTCGGAGTGCAAATACCGCACCCGGACCCCGGATTCGTGAAGGTACTCGGTCAGGTCCTCGGCCATGCGTTTGGTGAGCGTCGTCACCAGGACGCGCTGGCCCTTGGCGGCCGAGTCTTTGGCCTCGGCGAGCAAGTCGTCGACCTGGTGCTCCACGGCCCGGACGATGCACAAGGGGTCGATCAGCCCCGTCGGGCGCACCACCTGCTCGACGATGACGCCGCCGGTCCGCTCCAACTCCCACGGGCCGGGCGTGGCCGAGACGAACACCGTCTGCGGGCGCATCGCCTCCCACTCCTCGAATTTCAAGGGCCGGTTGTCGACGCACGACGGAAGGCGGAAGCCGTATTCCGCAAGGGTCGACTTGCGGTTGAAGTCGCCGCGGAACATGCCGCCGAGCTGGGGAACGGTAACGTGGCTCTCGTCGACGACCAGGAGCGCGTTCTCGGGCAAGTACTCGAACAGGGTCGGCGGCGGCTCGCCGGGCTGGCGCCCGGTCAGGTACCGCGAGTAGTTCTCGATGCCGCTGCAAAAGCCCGTGGTCTCCATCATCTCGAGATCGAACGTGGTGCGCTCCTGAAGCCGCTGCGCCTCGAGCAGCTTCCCTTCGGCCGTAAGCTCGCCCAAGCGCCCGGCGAGCTCATGCTTGATCCCCGGGATCGCCTGCAGAAGCGTCGGGCGCGGAGTGACGTAGTGGCTGTTGGGATAGAGGGTGACGGTCTCGAGGGCGCCGATCCGCTCGCCGGTCAGGGGGTCGAACTCCCACATGGCCTCGATTTCGGCGCCGAAAAGGCTGATCCGCCAGGCCCGGTCCGCGCAGTGGGACGGGAAGACCTCGACCACGTCGCCCCGCACCCGGACCCCGGATTCGTGAAGGTACTCGGTCAGGTCCTCGGCCATGCGTTTGG
>JAKZXM010000305.1:0-2805 GCA_047514975.1 Rhodospirillales bacterium | reverse complement strand
GACGTCGCGCCTCAGTAAATCACCACGCTGCGGATCGATTCGCCCGCGTGCATCAGCTCGAAGGCCTTGTTGATCTGGCCCAAGGGCATGGTGTGGGTGATGAGTTCGTCGATCTTGATCTTGCCGTCCATGTACCAATCGACGATTCGCGGAACGTCCGTCCGCCCCTTCGCGCCGCCAAATGCGGTGCCGCGCCACACCCGGCCGGTAACAAGCTGGAAGGGCCGCGTCGAGATTTCCTGGCCGGCGCCGGCGACGCCGATGATGACGCTCTCGCCCCAGCCTTTGTGGCAGCACTCGAGCGCCTGGCGCATGGTCTCGACATTGCCGATGCACTCGAACGAGTAGTCGGCGCCGCCCTTGGTAAGCTCGACCAGGGTGGAAACCAAGTCGCCTTCGACCTCGTTCGGGTTGACGAAATGCGTCATGCCGAACCTCTCGGCGATGGCACGCCTTTTAGGGTTGAGGTCCACCCCGACGATCATGTCGGCGCCCACGAGACGGGCGCCCTGGATAACGTTGAGCCCGATTCCGCCGAGGCCGAAGACGACGACGTTGGCGCCCGGCTCGACTCGGGCCGTGTTGATAACCGCGCCCAAGCCGGTGGTGACGCCGCAGCCGATATAGCAAACCTTGTCGAAGGGCGCGTCCTCGCGAATCTTGGCGAGGGCGATCTCGGGCAGGACGGTGAAGTTCGCGAAGGTCGAGGTCCCCATGTAGTGGTGGAGCGTCTCGCCGCCGAGCGAGAACCGGCCCGTGCCGTCAGGCATGACGCCCTGGCCCTGGGTGACGCGGATCGCCTGGCACAGGTTGGTCTTGCCGGACAGGCAATACTCGCACTGGCGGCACTCGGGCGTGTACAGCGGGATGACGTGATCGCCCGGCTTGACGCTTGTTACCCCGGACCCGGTCTCGACGACGATCCCGGCCCCCTCGTGGCCGAGTATCGAGGGGAACAACCCTTCGGGGTCGCCGCCGGAAAGCGTGAAGTCATCGGAGTGGCAGATGCCGGTCGCCTTGATCTCGACCATCACCTCGCCGGATTTGGGCCCGTCCAGCTGAACCGTCTCGATTTGCAATGGTTTGGCCGCCTCGAACGCCACCGCGGCTAATACGTCCACGTCATCCTCTCCCGATCGTACCCGGCAACCCTCATCGGTCACCTCGCGGGTTGCGCCAGCTTCCGCTGGCGTGTCTGCCGAATTCGCTTGGGCAGTGTAACATTGATCACCGAACGGGATCGCGATCCGGGTCGTCCCCGGATTTCGCAGTCACCGCCGGCGCGCGTCCCCCATCAAACTTGTTGTTCCCTTCGACGGTCGCCATCGCTCCGCCTCGGGACCGGCGGTCCCTGGCGTGGTCTCTCAAAGTCCGTTATCGGGCCAGAGGCGGATCTTCAATTTATAAAAACACGGCCTACTCCTTGGCCGCGGGCCTTTGGCCGCCGGGGCCGGACGCGGACGTGCCGCCGTCCACCGAAAGGGTGGTGCCGGTGACGTAGGAGGCGTCGTCGGAGGCCAGAAACAGGACCGCGCGCGCGATCTCTTCGACACGTGCAAGGCGGTTCATGGCGACCGGCGCCGACAGCCACTTAAGGCCGTCTTGGGGCGAGAGCCCGAGGGTCCGGATCTTGTGCTCGATCATCGGCGTAAACGTGTCGCCGGGAGCGATCGCGGTCACGCGGATATTGTGCGGCGCCAGGTCGAGCGCCATGGCCTTGGTCATCTGAACGACCGCCGCCTTGGAAGTGCAGTACGAGACCTTTTCGGGCTCGGCGAAGATGCCGAGGTCGGAGGCCATGTTGACAATCACGCCGCCGCCCTGGTCCTTCATCACGGCTGCGGCCTCGCGCGAGCACATGAAGACGGCGCCGACGTTGAGCGCCATGGTCTCGGCCCAATGGGCGTTGGTGGTCGCGAGCGTGCCGAAGCGGTGGTGGATACCGGCATTGTTGAAAAGCACGTCGAGCCCGCCCAGCCGGCGCACCGCCTCGGCGATCAGGGCCTCCGGCGCGCCGGCGTCCAGCAAGTCGCAGCGCGCGAATTCGATGGCGCGCCCGGCGGTCTGCATTTCGTCCGCGAACGCGGCGCCGCGCGCGGCGTCGCGGCTGGCGGTGTGCACCCTCGCGCCCGCGTCGGCGAACGCGATCGCCGTCGCCTTGCCGATGCCGGTGGCGCCGCCGGTCACCAGCACGGCGTTCCCCGCGAAGTTCATGCGCGCGTGCCGCCCCGGCCGGGCGCCGCGCCGCTTTGGCGGTCGCTGGCCGCGCCGCCGTGACCGGCGATGGAGGTTCCGCCGTCCGCCGACAGCGTGGCGCCGGTGACGAACGAGGCGTCGTCAGACGCGAGAAACAGGATGACGCGCGCGATCTCGTCAGGCTCGGCGATCCGCTTCATGGGCATCCACTCGCGTCTGCGCGCCAGCCCTTCTTCGAGCGAGACGCCCCACTGGGTCATCGCATCCACGAGGAGCGGCGTCAGCGTGCGGCCCGGGCACACGCAATTGATGCGGATCTTCTCGGCGGCGAAATCGAGGGCCATGGCGCGGGTGAGCTGCACCAACGCGCCCTTGGAGGCGCAGTAGGACGTGGTGCCCGCGTCCGCGTACAGCCCAAGCTCGGACGAAACGTTGACGATGGCGCCGCCCCCTTGGGCCTTCATCAGGCGCGCCGCCGCGCGGCTCAGGAAGAAGGGCGCGTTGACGTTGACCGCCATCGCCTCGGCCCACTGCTCGGGCGTCGTCTCCAGCGAGCCCGCCCGGTGCAGGATGCCGGCGTTGTTGACGAGCACGTCGAGGCGGCCGAGG
>JAKZXM010000304.1:0-4493 GCA_047514975.1 Rhodospirillales bacterium | reverse complement strand
AACACACACGCGTCCAAACGTCATCGAGGAACGAGCCGTCATGGAATCGACCGCCATCCATCCCAACGGAATTGTCGAGGCCGGCGCACAAGGGCCGAGCGGTTCCGCGGGCGAGCCCGGGCTTCCCGGCTCTGCTTCCTTGTTCCTCGAGTTGATGCGGAGCACGGCTGCGCGGCTGGACGCGGTTGGAAACTTTCTTGCCGAGCGGTCGTACTTGACGGCGCGCGAAGCCCGCGGGCCCGAGTTCTCGGCCCACGAGCGGGCAGACGAGTGGCGCGATGCCCACGACGATCGCCGCCTTGGCGCGCGGGACGACGATTACGGACGCGACACCGAACCCGTCGACGAGACCCGCGAGCCCATGCGAGAGCGCGAGGCCCACGACCGCTTGGCCGATCGCGGACGCGATCGCGGCGACGGCTCCGATGACGGGCGTTCCGACGACTCGCGGCCGCTCGACCACGAAGCCCTGAACGACGCGTCGGATGACGCCCCCGCGGACGATGCCGCGAACAATCCGGCGCAAGCTCAAGGCGGAGGCACGGAGGCCGACGCGGCCCCGAACGGCGGCAATCCGGCCGCGGACGACGCCCTTGCCCAGACCGGATCGATCGATGCAACAGCCGCCGCGGTGGCGGCGTCCGCGGGCCAGACGACCGGACCTCAGGCGGAACGGATCCTCGAAAATCTTATCGCGCGGGCCGGCCAGGGGGACGTTTCCGGCCAGCGCGTTGGCCAAATGGAAACCGAGTTGGACGGCGATGACGCCGCGTCGCGTCCCGAACGCGGCCTGCAACGCGCGCTTTCGGCGCTTCAGCAGCGGAATCCGGCCGCGACGCCGTCCGAGCGCGTCGGACTCGCGCCCGGCGCCGAGGCGACACAGTCGACGCAAACCGCCGACGCCGCGAGCCGGACCCAGATCCAGTCCGACGGCGCCGCCGATGCGGCGGCGCGAACCCAGCGACAGATGGCGGCACTCTCGGCGATTGTCGGAACCGGCAAAGTCCGCCCGAGTCCATCTGGTGCTGCCGCGGCGCGAGCTTTTCAGCCGCGAGCGGCGCGAGCCCAGCGCGTCGGTGATTCTCGGCATGCTCGGCTCCATACGGCTGGGGCCCGAGCAGGTCATGGCGATCCAGCACTTGGTGGCGGCGGCGGTGCCCGATCTCTCGCCGGGCCGGATCTCGATCGTCGACGACAGGGGCTCGCTTCTGGCGCGCGGGTTCGAGGACAAGCTGGGGGCGGGCACGCTCGGTGCCGATTCGGACGAACGTCGCCGCGCTTACGAGCTTCGGCTGTCGCGCACCATCGAGGAGCTTCTCGAGAAGACCGTGGGCTTCGGCAACGTCCGCGCCGAGGTCTCCGCCGAAATGGACTTCGACCGCATCAACACGGCCGAGGAGACCTTCGATCCCGACGGCCAGGTGGTCCGCTCCACCCAGACCATCGAGGAGACCGTCTCGAGCCGCGAAGCCGAGGGCGTGCCTGCCGTATCGGTCGCGATCAATCTTCCCGACGCCGGCGGCGGCAGCGATTCGGCGAGCAGCACCAGCGCCGAGCAGCGAACCGAGGAAACGGTCAACTTCGAAATCTCCAAAAAGGTCGTCAACCACGTCCGCGACACCGGCGTCGTCAAGCGCCTTTCGGTGGCGGTTCTGGTGGACGGAACCTACTCGGAAGGCGCCGACGGCGAGCCGGTGTACGAGCCCCGCGAACAGGCGGCGCTGGAATCACTTGCGACCCTCGCGCGCACGTCGGTCGGGTTCGACGCCAACCGCGGCGACAACGTCGAAGTGATCAACATGCAGTTCGCGCTGCCCGAAGAGCCCGAGGAGGAGGCCCTGGAGCTGTTCTTCGGCTTCGACAAGAACGACGTGCTGCGCATGGCGGAGATCCTGGTGCTCAGCATCGTCGCCGTGCTTGTCATCCTTCTGGTGGTGCGGCCGCTTCTTGCGCGCGCCTTCGAGGCGCTGCCCACCGTCGCGCGCGCGGCCGAGGCGCGGCTGTTGGCCGGCGGGGCGGGCGCGGCGCCGGCGCTCACGGGTCCGGGCGGCGTGCTGCCGCCGGGCGATGCCGCGGAACGCGACGAAGAGTCTCTCGACGAGCTGATCGATATCGACCGCGTCGAGGGTCGAGTTCGCGCATCGACCGTGAAAAAGGTTGGTGAGATCGTCCAGAAGCATCCCGATGAGGCGCTTTCAATCGTCCGCTCCTGGATGTATCAGGGAACCTAGGAATTCGCGCCATGGCGCAGTCGAGCGAGGCCATTCGTCATCTTTCGGGTCCGCAGAAAGCGGCGGTGTTCATGCTGGCGCTTGACCAGGAGAACGCGGCTCAGATGTTTGAGATGATGGACGACGAGGAAATCCGTGAGCTTTCGCAGACGATGGCGAACGTCGGCACGATCCAGTCGACGACGGTTAAGCAGCTATTTGTGGAGTTTGCGGACCAGCTTTCGGGTTCGGGTTCGTTGGTGGGCTCGTTTGATTCGACGGAGCGTCTTTTGCGCAACGCATTGGACGGCGAGCGGGTCGGTAATATCATGAGCGATATCCGGGGTCCGGCGGGGCGGACCATGTGGGACAAGCTTGGCAACGTGAACGAGGCGGTTCTGGCGAATTATCTGAAGAACGAGTATCCGCAGACGGTTGCGGTCATTTTGTCGAAGGTGAAGCCGGACCATGCGTCGCGGGTTCTGGCGTTGTTGCCGGAGAACATGGCGATGGAGGTGGTGACGCGGATGCTTCGCATGGAGACGGTTCAGAAGGAGGTTCTGGATCACGTTGAGAAGACGCTGAGGAGCGAGTTCATGACCAATCTGGCGCAGACGGCGCGCCAGGACTCGCACGAGCTGATGGCGGACATCTTCAACAACCTGGACCGCAACACCGAGAGCCGTTTCATGAACGCGCTGGAGGAGCGCAACCGCGAAGCGGCGGACCGGATCAAGCAGCTGATGTTCACGTTTGACGATCTGATCCGGGTTGATCCGGGGGGCATTCAGACGGTTTTGCGCCAGGTGGACAAGGATCAGCTCGCGATGGCGTTGAAGGGGGCGTCGGACGAGGTGAAGGAGCTGTTTTTCCGCAACATGTCGGAGCGCGCGGGCAAGATGATGCGCGAGGACATGGAGGCGATGGGGGCGGTACGGCTGCGCGACGTGGACGAGGCGCAGGCCGGGATCGTGTCCGCCGCCAAGGCCCTGGGCGATGCCGGCGAAATCGTCATCTCCGGAAGCGGCGAGGACGACGAACTGGTCCTTTAACGGCAGCTGAACGCAGGCAAGGGCGGACCGGCCCGCCCGTCAATGCAGGCTTTCGCGCATTCGTCTCAGGAGCGATTCGATCTCGGCGCGGCCGGCCGGCGTCCGGGCGCGCTCGAGGGCGGCGTCAAGGGTCTCGATCGCGCGTTTCACGTGTCCCGATTGGAGGAGCAGGGCCGCGAGCTCCCACCACAGCGGCCCTTTCGCGGGAGCGATGGCGACCATGGACTCCAGGACCTCGATGGCGCGCGCGGCGCGCCCGTCGCGGAGCGCGCGGACCTTGATGTTGTTTTGCAAACGCAACAGCACGTCGCGGTTGCCCATGACCGGGATCCGCGCGGGATCGAAGCCGCCTGATTCCCCGACGAGATCCGCGTAAAGGCGCCCCAATTCGTCGGCTTCGAGAATCCTTGCGCCGTCGAAGGGGTCGATAATGGCGCTTTCGTGGCTTGCCGTGATCCGCAACAGGAAATGGGCCGGGAAGTTCAGTCCCGCGATCTCCCAGCCCTGGGCGCGAGCGGCGTGGATGCAGAGAATCCCAAGCGCCACGGGCAGTCCCCTGCGCCGGTCGATGACGCGGACGAGGTTCGCGTTCTGAACGTCGTCGTACGATTTGGTGTCGCCGCGATAGGCGTGGCGCACGAACACGCTCCGGTGAACAGCCGCGATTCGCGCGCCGAGATCGGCGCCGCCCGGGGCCGCTTCGGCGACCCCGGACGCAAGCGCATCGACGTGACGGCGATAGGGGCTGATCTCGGTATCGGGCAGATCGAGCGCGGCGAGCACGAGGGCGGCGTGGGCGATATCGATGTCGCGGTCATCGGCGCCTCCGAGCCGCCGCAAGTGGGCCAGATGCCGCGTTCGTGTCTTCATCGCCGGCGCGCGCTCAATTCCCGAAGTGGCCCTTGAGCGTCTTGCCCACGCCCTTCGCCGCGTCGTCGACCGCCGAGCCGATCCCCGAGGCCGCGCCCTTGACGCCCTTGGTCACGCCCGTCACCGCGTCCTTGACGGTTTCGCCGGCGCCTGAGACGGCGCCCTTCACGGCGTCGGCGCTTTCGCCGAGGGTCGTTTTCAAGCTGTCGAGAGTCTTGCCGACGCCTATGCCGCTCATGGCCTGGCTGGCCCCGTTTCCGACCGCGGCCAGGATATGGTCGGCGAGTTCTCCGGCGGTGACGCCATCCGTGTCCTTGCCGATGTCCTTGAGGTGGATGTCGGGAAGCGGCGCGGTCAGCGT
>JAKZXM010000303.1:0-4870 GCA_047514975.1 Rhodospirillales bacterium | reverse complement strand
CTCGCCAGCTTCGCCTGGCGATACAACCGGCGCTACCAGCTCAACACCATGATCCCGCGCTTCGTTCACAGCGCCGCACGAACCCAACCCATCCCATACCGGGCGCTCATCGCTGGATGACTTTCATGGATAAGCAGGAATATAAATAGGAAAGGGTATTGATGGCGCGACCGTTGGCGCGCTTCGAGCGCGTTCGCGGAACGGGGTTCGGGCGCTTTCGCGGCTCGCGGCGAGGTGGGGAGCTGAGATGACGGTTCGGAACATCCAGCGTATCGGTGTCTTGACGAGCGGCGGCGACTGTGCGGGGCTGAACGCCGCGATTCGCGCCGTCGCGCAGCGGGCGATCAACGGCTATGGATGGAAGGTCATCGGAATCCGCGAAGGGACCCGCGGCCTGCTCGAACGGCCCCTGCAGTATGAAGAACTGACGCTTCGGATTTTCACCGGCAACATCCTGCGGTTGGGTGGCACCATCCTTGGGACCGTCAACAAGGGGGACCCGTTCGCCTTTCGGATGCCCGACGGCTCGGTTCGGGACCGTTCGCCCGAGGTCATCGAGGGATTCAGGGATCTCGATCTCCAGGCGCTGATCGGAATCGGCGGCGACGGCAGCATGAAGATCCTGAGCCGCCTCGCGGAACAAGGCGGCATTCAGTTCATCGGCATCCCGAAGACCATCGACAACGACGTTCCCTTCACCGATTTTTCGATCGGGTTCGCGACTTCGGTGGACGCGGCCGTCGAAGCCCTCGACCGATTGCAGCCGACGGCCGCCAGCCATCGGCGCGTGATGATTCTCGAAGTGATGGGCCGCGACGCCGGCTTCATCGCCTTGCACGCGGGCATCGCCGGCGGCGCCGACGTGATCCTGATTCCCGAGATTCCCTACCGGGTCGACAAAGTGGCCGAAAAGATCAGGAATCTCGCCGCCGCCGGCCGCAAGCACGCCCTCGTGGTCTGCGCCGAAGCGGTCAAACTCGCCTCGGGCGAATCCGTGGTGCACACCCACGTCGATGGCGAGGTTCGATACGGCGGAGTCGGACACCAACTGGGCGATCAAATCGCCCAGGCGACGGGGGCCGAGACCCGGGTGACGGTGCTCGGCCACGTGCAACGCGGCGGATCGCCCTCGAGCGCTGACCGAATCACCGCCTCGGCCTTTGGTGTGCGCGCGGTCGATCTGCTGGCCGAGGGCGCGACGCACCGCATGGTCGCCTGGCAGAACCGCAGTGTCGTGGACGTCGCGCTGAGCGACGTTGTGGCCGGCACCCACAACGTCGAGATCACCGACCCCTTGGTGCAGACGGCGCGTGGACTCGGCATCTGCCTCGGCGATTGAGCGCGATCCCCGCTTTCGGGTCCTGGATTCCCGAGGCCCCTTGAAGTATCATAGCGGCGGCCCGCGTACCGTGAAGCAGGGGAGAACCGGAGGCATGAGCGTAGAACAACGAATCGACGCCTTGAAGGAGAGGCACAGGGCGCTCGAGGCCGCATTGGAAGAGGAGTTCAGCCGACCCCGTCCCGACGATCTGGAAGTCCACAGCCTCAAAAAACGAAAACTCCAGATCAAAGACGAAATCGCCAGCATCACCACTCGATAACCGCGAAACCCTCGCCGCGGCCCCTTGGCGACGCGCCGGGCTGCGGCTCTTAGGAAAATGAATTGCCGCTACGGCGCGGCGCGTGTGTCGCTCGCTCCGTACTCGGCTTCGGGTCTCGACTTCGGACGGGTTCCGAGCGCCCCCGGCGAACAACAGAAATTTAAGGTCATGTTCAATCTCCAGGGAAAGGTCATTCTGGTCACGGGCGGATCGCGCGGCATCGGTGCCGCGATCGTTCGCGCCGTGGGCGAGGCCGGCGCCGATGTCATCGTGCACTACAACCGCAACCGCGAAGCCGCGGAACGCGTGGCCGCCGAGGTGGGTGACGGGCGGTGCCATCTCGTTCAGGCCAACTTCGAATCGGACGACGAGATCCTGGAACTCTGGCGCAAGGCAATTGCCTGGAAGGGCGGGATCGACGTCCTCGTGAACAACGCCGGCATCATGGGTTGGGCCGGGATCGACGAAGATTTTGCGACCTGGAACGACGTTTATCGAAAGACGCTCCAGGTGAACGCCGCCGCGACCGCCCATCTCTGCTACAAGGCGATCCCGCACTTCCGCGAGCGCGGCGGCGGCATCGTCATCTCCATCTCGAGCCAAGTCGCCCACCAGGGCGCCCGCGCGCCCGAGACCCTGGCCTACGCCGCTTCGAAGGCGGCGGTCCGGGCACTGACCCAAACCGTGGCGCGTTGCTATTCGATCGAGAACATCCTGGCGTACGTGATCGCGCCCGGCCTCGTCGACACCGACATCGCGACCGACTTCATCGAACGCTTCGGCTCGCTGGACGACGTTCTCGCCGGTCTCACCATGCACGAGATGGTTCCGCCCGACGACATCGCGGCCGTGGTCGCCTATTTGGCCACCGGCCACTCGCGGCACGCCACCGGCACCACGGTCGACATGACCGGTGCGACGTACATCCGCTGATGGGGTTCGCGGCGCGCCGGCGGGCGGCCGAAAGCGCGCTCGAATGCCGTAATCGCGCGAAACCGTGGGGAAGCCATGCCTGATCTCGATGGAAAAGTGGTCATCGTCACCGGCGGCTCGCGCGGGATCGGCGCCGCCATCGTCCGCGACGTCGCCGGCGCCGGCGCCGACGTGGTCCTTCAGTACAACGCCAACAAGGAGAAGGCCGAGGCGCTCGCCCATGAGGTGGGGCGCGACAAGTGCCTGCTGGTCCGCGCCGACTTCGAGCATGACGACGAGGTCCTCGAGCTCTGGAAGCAGGCGGTCGCGTGGAAGGGCCGCGTGCACGTGCTCGTCAACAGCGCCGGCGTCCAGGTCTGGGCCAGCGTCGAGGACGACTTCGAGACGTGGAACGCGGGCTGGCACAAGGACCTTCAGATCAACCTGTTCGCGACCGCGCACCTGTGCCGCGAGGCGATCCTTCACTATCTGGCCGAAGGTGGCGGGATCATCGTGACCATCTCGAGCCACGTCGCCCATCAGGGCGTGCGGTCCCCCCATACCATGCACTACGCGGCGTCCAAGGCCGGCGAAAAGGCGCTGATGCAGAGCATCGCGCGCTGCTATTCATCCAAGAACATCCTCGCCTACACGATCGCGCCGGGACTCGTGCGGACCGATCGGGCGCTCAAGTTCGCCGAAAGCATGGGTGGCGAGGAGAAGATCGTCGCCGAGCTCAAGATGGGCGAGATGATCCCGCCGGAAGAGGTCGCCGCGGTCGCCGCCTTTCTCGCGACCGGCAAGGCGCGCCATACGGCCGGCGCGACCATCGACATCACCGGCGGCAACTACATCCGCTGAGGCGTAAGGAGAGGCCGATGACCGATATCGTCGATCTTTCGGGCAAGGTGGTCCTGGTGACCGGCGCGTCGCGCGGCATCGGCGCGGCCATCGTTCGTTCGGTGGCCGAGGCCGGCGCCGACGTGGTAATCCACTGCAACCAGAACCGCGCGCGCGCCGAAGCGCTCGTCGAATCCGTCGGGCCTGCGCGCTGCCATCTGGTTCAGGCCGATTTCATGTCTCTCGATTCGGTCGAGGAGCTTTGGCGCCAGGCGGTCTCGTGGAAGGGGCGGATCGACGTCCTCGTCAACAACGCGGCCGTACAGTTGTGGGCCGGCGTCGACGACCCGCTTTCCCAGTGGGACGAGATATTCGATACCACGCTGCGCGTGAATGTCCTCGCGATGGCGCGCATGACCCGCGAAGCCGTACTCCATTTCCGCGGCCGCGGCGGCGGCATCGTCGTCGGCATCAGCAGCCAGGCGGCGCACCGCGGCGTCACGTCGCCGGAATCTCTGGCCTATGCCGCCTCGAAGGCCGGCATCAAGGCCTTCATGCAAAGCATTGCGCGGGCATTCGCCGCGGACGGCGTGCTCGCCTACATCGTTGCGCCGGGCTTGGTCCGGACCGAGATGGCCGAGGACTTCGCGACCCGCAAGGGCGGTGAAGAGGCCCTGACCGCCACGCTGGCCATGCGCGAGTGGGTCCCGCCCGAAGACATCGCCAACCTCGTCGCCTTCCTGGCGACGGGCAAGGCGCGTCACGCTACCGGCACCACCATCGACGTCACCGGGGCCACCTACGTCCGCTGACCGGCGCTCGCCGAGGACGGGTTCGCGACGGCATTATTCGTCGACGCTCTCGAGTGTGATCGGATCGCCCGGCTCGACCGAGGCGAGTGCGCGGACGTCGTCGACGGCGCGGCCCCAAATGTTGGTCGGCGCGGCGAGGCGGATCTCGTCGCTGATCGAGATGGGCGTCGGTCCGAACCCGATGGCGACGCCGTTGCCTTCGATCCAGAAGGCAAGCTCCCCGGCCTCGACCACGTCGCGGGCGTCCGCTTCCAGCTCGGCGCTGACGGGGGTCGCGAAGTACACCTCGTCGCCCCAACGTTGGGCCGACGACGTGAACGGAAGGGCGCCGTAAATCGCGTCCGCCGTCGGCGTGTCGAAAACCTCGGCCGTGATCGTGACCGAACCGATGGTCATCTTGAGCTTGCGCATGGCCGCGACGCCCAACCGCTCGAGGGCGGCGTGTCTCGACGATCGCTCAGGCTCAGCCGGAGTGGCTGGTCTTGTACATTTGGATCGTCTTCTGGAGCTCCGAGTATTCCTGGCAAGAGAAGAAGCAGATCTTGTCGAGCTGAGCCAAAAGCTTCTCCGCCTTCTCCAACTTGCCCATCTGCAGATACAGCTCGCCCAGGTACTCGTGCGCCCCGCGGTGGTCGGGTTTGACCTCGAGCGCGCGCGTGTAGAAGGCGAGCGCCTTGTCGAAATCGCAGAGCTGGCGGCGGCCGT
>JAKZXM010000302.1:0-9616 GCA_047514975.1 Rhodospirillales bacterium | reverse complement strand
CTCGCCAGCTTCGCCTGGCGATACAACCGGCGCTACCAGCTCAACACCATGATCCCGCGCTTCGTTCACAGCGCCGCACGAACCCAACCCATCCCATACCGGGCGCTCATCGCTGGATGACTTTCATGGATAAGCAGGAATGCTTTTGTTGGAACACTTTCTGGATCGACTCTTACGAACGGGGACCCTGGAGGTGGTGGATTGGTCGGGCACCGTCCACCACTTTGGAAACGGAGACCGACCTTTCGTCCGGATCCGCCTCCACAAGAGATCGCTGGGCTGGCGTCTGCCGCTTTATCCCGAGCTCAAGACCGGCGAAGCCTATATGGACGGGAGCCTCACGATCGAGGATGGCTCCATTTACGATTTCCTCGATCTCGTGACCATGAACCTCGGCCACGGCCGGAGGCCCGCGATCATGCGGCTCACGGCCGGTCTCGGGTTCGCCTTGCGGGCGTTCTACCCGTTCAATATCGCCTCGAGGGCGCGGGCCACCACGGCGCGTCATTACGACCTGTCCGCGGCGCTATACGAGCTTTTCCTCGACCGGGACCGGCAGTACTCATGCGCGTATTTCACGCGACCCCACGAATCGCTGGATGAGGCCCAGGAGAACAAGAAGCGGCGCATCGCGGCGAAGCTCGGTCTCGAGCCCGGGCAACGAATCCTCGACATCGGCTCCGGTTGGGGCGGGATGGCCCTTTACCTCGCCCGCGAGGCGGGCGCAGACGTGACGGGCGTCACACTTTCGACGATGCAGCGCGAGCTCGCGGAACGGCGCGCCAACGAAACCGGTCTTTCGGAACGGGCGCACTTTTTCCTTCGCGACTACCGCCAACAGACGGGCACGTTCGAACGCATCGTTTCGGTCGGCCTGTTCGAACACGTCGGCGTCAACCATTACCGCGAATTCTTCGCCAAGCTCGGCGAGCTTTTGGCCGACGACGGGATCGCCGTCCTGCACACCATCGGGCACGCCGGACCCCCCGCCGAGGCGGATCCGTGGATTCGCAAGTACATCTTTCCGGGCGCCTACATCCCGTCGCTTTCCGAGGTCGCTGGTGCGATCGAGATGACCGGCCTCGTGATCACCGACATCGAGGTCCTGCGCCTTCATTACGCCGAGACCTTGCGCCACTGGCGCGAGCGGTTCGCGGCCAACCGCGAGGCCGTCAAGAAGCTGTACGACGAGCGGTTCTGCCGAATGTGGGAGTACTACCTCGCCGCATCCGAGGTTTCGTTTCGCAATCTCGACAACGTGGTCTTCCAGATCCAACTGGCCAAGCGCGCGGATGCCGTGCCGCTGACGCGCGATTACCTGGCGTCATGGAACGCGCCCCAAACCGAAGACGCGGGCGTCAGCGCCCGGCGCTCCGCGTGAGCGCGCCTGGCGCATCGTTCCCCCATCCCGCGCCGTCAACCGATCCGCGGGACAAGTTTTCCCGGCCTTGCGCACATTTCTTCCTCGTGATCCACATGTCGGGGGCGGTGGCGGCGCTATTCACGCGCCCCGCCTTGACCTAGGGTGCGAATCATGCCGACGACCCTGGTAAACCCGCCGCGCCCCGGATTCTCGGACGCCGACGGCGCCCAGCCGATGTTTCGCGCACCACCCCACAACCTCGAGGCGGAAAAGGCGCTCCTCGGCGCGATCCTGGTGAACAACCGGTCCTTCGAGCGGGTGTCCGATTACCTGGCGCCCGAGCACTTCGCCCTGGCGCAGCACGGCCGCATCTTTGAAGCCTGCGCGCGGGTGATCGAGCGCGGCCAGCTCGCCGATCCTAAGACGCTGCGACTTTATTTCGACGCGGACGGAAGCCTCGACGATATCGGCGGGCCAACCTACCTCGGCGAACTGGCCGAGAACGCCGTGACCGTGATCAACGCCGGCGAGTACGGCCGCATCGTCTACGATCTTTTCCTCCGCCGCCAGCTCATCGCGCTTGGCGAGGACGTCATCAACAACGCCTACGGGGGCGAGCCGGGAGAGACGGCGACCCAGCAGATCGAAGTCGCCGAGCAGGGCTTGTACGAACTCGCGTCGAGCGGCGAATACGAGGGCGGCTTCGAGACCTTCGGGACCGCGATCGTTGGCGCCATCGAGGCGGCGGGAGTCGCCCACAGGCGCGAAGGGGGCTTGAGCGGCGTCGCGACCGGTCTTCGCGACCTCGACAAGCTGCTCGGCGGCCTGCACCGATCGGATCTGGTGGTGCTGGCCGGGCGGCCGTCCATGGGCAAGACCGCGCTCGCCACCAACATCGCGTTCCACGCCGCCCACTCCTTCCGCCGCTCGGGCGGGCAAGACGGCGCCGTGGTCGGGTTCTTCTCGCTTGAGATGTCGGCGGAGCAGTTGGCGACGCGCATGATCTCCGAGACGACCGACATCTCGTCGGACCGGGTGCGCAAGGGCGAACTTTCCAACGACGAGTTCGTCCGTCTGACGGGCGCCAGCCAAGCGTTGCACGAGATACCGTTCTTCATCGACGATTCGCCTGCGCTTTCGGTCGGCCAGCTCAGGACCCGGGCGCGGCGCCTCAAGCGCCAGCACGACGTCGGCCTGATCGTCGTCGACTACCTTCAACTGGTCGGTCCGAGCGTGGGAAAGCGCTATGACAGCCGTGTCCAGGAAATCTCCGAGATCACGCGCGGGCTGAAGACGCTGGCGAAGGAGCTGGACGTTCCCGTGCTCGCGCTGTCGCAACTGTCGAGAGCGGTCGAGCAACGCGACGACAAGCGGCCCCAGCTCGCTGACTTGCGCGAATCGGGAACCATCGAACAGGACGCCGACGTGGTGATGTTCATCTTCCGCGAGGCCTATTACGAAGAGGCGCGCGAACCCGACGTCGACAACCCCAAGCGAGGCGAATGGGAAGAGCGGATGGCGCGGATCCGCAACACGGCCGAGATCATCGTCGGCAAGCAGCGCCACGGCCCCACGGGGAAGTTGTTTCTGTTCTTCGCCGGCGAATTCACGCGCTTTGGCGACCTCGACAGCTATCACGACGCCGAATACTGACCCGCCGACGATGCCCGATGCGGCCACCGCCGGCGCGATCCTCGCCATCGACTTACAAGCGCTGGCATCGAACTACGGTCTCATCAGCGCCACGGCCCCCGGCGCCGAGTGCGCGGCCTCGGTCAAGGCGGACGCCTACGGTTTGGGCGTCGAAAGGGTCGCCGAAACGCTCGCCGAAGCGGGGTGCCGGACCTTCTTCGTCGCCCATCTCGATGAGGGAACGGCGCTCAGACGCCAGTTGCCATCAGCCGAGATTCACGTGCTCAACGGTGTCCCTCCCGGCACCGAACGCCTGTTCGCCGAACACCGGCTGATTCCGGTGTTGAACAGTCTCGACGACATGGCGGCCTGGGCGGATTTCGGGCGCGCGAACGGCGCCCGATTCGCGGCCGACGTCCACATCGATACCGGGATGTCGCGCCTGGGGCTGCCGCCGGACGAGATCGAGGCCGTCCGTGCCGATCCCGGGCGGCTCGCCGACATCGACGTGGCGCTGGTCATGAGTCACCTCGCATGCGCCGACCAGCCCGAGCATGCGCTGAATAAGCGCCAGCTCGAAGCGTTCCGCGCCGCGCGCGCGGCGCTGCCCATGGGTCGGGCTTCTCTCGCCAACTCGTCGGGCGTTTTTCTCGGCCCCGATTACCACTTCGATCTACTCCGCGCGGGCGCCGCGCTCTACGGCATCGCGCCCGTCCCGGGCCGCCTCAACCCGATGGCGCAAGTGGTTCGATTACAAGGAAAAATCCTCCAGGTCCGTCTCGTTGACAGCCCCCAGACCGTTGGCTATGGTGCCAGCCACCGGGTGACCCGGCGCGCACGAATCGCGACCGTCGCCGTCGGCTATGGCGACGGTTTCCCCCGATCCGCCGGTAATTCCGCCGTCGCCGTCCTGGGCGACGTTCGAGTCCCGATCGTCGGACGCGTTTCCATGGACCTTCTGACCATCGACGTATCGGACGCCCCGGACGCGATGGTCCGCGCGGGCGCGCTGGTGGACTTGATCGGTCCCCACAATCCCTTGGACGAGGTGGCGAGAGACGCGGGCACCATCGGCTACGAGGTGCTGACGCGGCTCGGTCCGCGCTACCATCGCCGCTACGTGGGCGGCGGTCGCGGCAACGCCTAGGCGTCCATGAACTTCCTGCAACCCATCGGCCGCTTCTTCCTAGCGTTCCTCGCGACGACTGGCCGGCTCGGAGTCTTCGCGGCCGCCTCGTTGTCGCACGGCGTCCGCCCGCCGTTCTATCCGCGGATCATCGTCCGCCAAATGGTCGAAATCGGCTACTTCTCGCTTCCGGTTGTGGGGCTGACGGCGATGTTCGCGGGCATGGTCCTTGCGTTGCAGAGCTATACCGGCTTCGCGCGGTTCTCGGCCGAAGGCGCGATCGCCAACGTCGTCGTGCTGTCGATCACGCGCGAGCTCGGGCCGGTGCTCGCCGGCCTCATGGTCGCGGGCCGGATCGGCGCCGCCATGGCCGCCGAGATCGGCACCATGCGGGTCACCGAACAGGTGGACGCGCTGACGACGCTTTCCACCAATCCGATGAAGTACCTGGTCGCGCCGCGCCTATTCGCCGGCCTGACCATGCTGCCGCTTCTGGTGCTCGTGGCCGACGTCATCGGCGTCTTCGGCGGCTACCTGGTCGCCGTCTACAAGCTCGGGTTCAATCCCGCCAACTATCTCCAGAACACGTGGGACTTTCTCGAGGCCGGGGACGTGGTCTCGGGCCTGGTCAAGGCAAGCGTGTTCGGGTTCATCATCACCTTGATGGGTTGCTACCACGGCTACCATTCGCGCGGCGGCGCGCAAGGCGTGGGTGCGGCGACCACCAACGCGGTGGTTTCGGCGTCCATCCTGATCCTCAGCTTCGACTACGTCCTGACCGAGATGTTCTTCGCCCAATGACCGAAGCGGCGCCCAAGATAAGCCTCCGCGACGTCCACAAGAGTTTCGGCCGCAAGGTCGTTCTGGACGGCGCCGATCTGGACGTGGGCACGGGCGAATCCCTGGTGGTGATCGGCGGATCGGGGTCGGGTAAATCGGTGATGATCAAGTGCATCCTCGGGCTGCTCGCGGCCGATTCGGGAAGTATCCTGGTCGACGGCGAAGAGGTGGTCGGGATTTCGGGAAAGGAGCGCGAACGCGTCAACGGCAAATTCGGCATGTTGTTCCAGGGCGCCGCCCTGTTCGACAGTTTGCCGGTCTGGGAGAACGTCGCATTCGGCCTGCTCGCCGAGAAGCGCTATTCGCGCCACGATGCGCGCGAAGTGGCGCTCGCCAAACTGGCCCAGGTGGGTCTCGGCGCGGAAGTGGGCGAGCTCTTTCCCGCCGAGCTTTCGGGCGGAATGCAGAAGCGGGTCGCGCTCGCTCGCGCCATCGCCGCCGATCCCGAGATCATCTTCTTCGACGAGCCGACCACGGGGCTCGATCCCATCATGGCGGACGTCATCAACGATCTGATCATCAAGATCACGCGCGAGGTCGGCGCGACGGCGCTGTCCATCACCCACGACATGGCGAGCGCGTGCAAGATCGCAAACCGGATCGCCATGCTCTTCGACGGCAAGATCATCTGGTCCGGACCCACGGGCGAGATCGACGAATCCAACAACGCCCACGTCGATCAGTTCATCCACGGCCGCGCCGAAGGTCCCATCAAGATGGCGGTCCGGGCGTGACCGCCGGGGCGGCCGGCGCAATGACACGGGCGCCGGATCGTGGTAATCCAGGCTGCGGTCGCGGATAGGAACGACATCCTTGGCTCGACAGACCCGCCGCTTCGTTTGCCAGGCATGCGGCGCCAGCTTCACCCAATGGAGCGGCCGTTGCGAAGGCTGCGGTAGCTGGAACACGATCATTGAAGAGGCGATCGAGGCGGCGGCCCCGCGGGGCCTGGGGAGCCGGCGCGGGCGCCCCATTTCGTTCGCCGGCCTGCACGGCGTGAACGAGGCCGCGCGCCGCCGCCCCACGGGGATCGCCGAGTTCGACCGGGTTTGCGGCGGCGGCATCGTTCCTGGATCCGGCATCCTGGTCGGCGGCGATCCCGGCATCGGCAAGTCCACGCTGTTGCTCCAGGTCTCCGCGGCCATGGCTCGAGACGCGCCTTGCGTCTATATCTCGGGCGAGGAAGCGGTGGACCAGGTGAGGATACGGGCCGAGCGCCTGAACCTCGGGCCCGCGTCCGTCCAGCTCGCGGCGGCGACCGCCGTGCGCGACATCGTCTCGACCCTCGATCGCGCGGACGGCCTCGGACTTCTGGTTATCGATTCGATCCAGACCATGTTCGTCGACACCCTGGAATCGGCGCCCGGAACGGTCGCCCAGGTGCGCGCGTCGGCGCAAGCGCTGATCGGGCTCGCGAAAAGGCGCGGATTCACCGTCGTGCTGGTGGGCCACGTCACCAAGGAAGGCTTGATCGCCGGGCCCAAGGTGCTGGAGCACATGGTGGACACCGTGCTCTATTTCGAAGGGGACACCGGCCACCAGTTCAGGATGCTGCGCGCGGTCAAGAACCGCTTCGGCCCCACCGACGAAATCGGGGTGTTCGAAATGACGGACGCCGGACTGAAGGAAGTCGCCAACCCGTCCGCCCTTTTCCTCAGCGATCAAAGGGACGACGTGACGGGCGCCTCGGTCTTCGCCGGCATCGAGGGCAGCCGACCGCTGCTCGTGGAGATCCAGTCCCTGATCGCGCCGTCCGCGCTGCCCTCGCCGCGCCGCGCCGTGGTGGGGTGGGACGCCGGGCGGCTAGCCATGGTTCTCGCGGTGCTCGAAGCGCGTTGCGGGCTGTCGCTTTCGGGAGCCGAGGTCTATTTGAACGTGGCCGGGGGCTTGAGGATCGGCGAGCCGGCCGCCGATCTGGCGGTGGCCGCGGCCCTGGTCTCGGCCGCCCGCGGCGTTCCGGTGCCGCCCAAGACGGTGGTTTTCGGCGAAATCGGTCTGTCGGGAGATACCCGGGCGGTCTCGCGCACCGACGTCCGCCTCAAGGAGGCATCGAAGCTGGGGTTCACCCG
Source organism: Rhodospirillales bacterium (assembly GCA_047514975.1). Classification (GTDB taxonomy): domain Bacteria; phylum Pseudomonadota; class Alphaproteobacteria; order Rhodospirillales; family JASLLV01; genus JASLLV01. The sequence goes on along the minus strand of JAKZXM010000302.1, from coordinate 2,586 downwards.
CGCGATCGCCCCGGCGCCTTCGCCGCCGCCGGCGGAATCGCGAAAGCGGGGCCGTACCGGCAGGACCATGGAAATGGTCGAGATCGCCCACGTCCGCGATCTTGTCGGGCTGTTCGGCGCCGAGCGCGGCGCGGGCGAACGCGGCCTCGGCCAATCGGGCCACCGCGCCCGGAAGGCCGCCAGCCATGGATAGCCTGCCCATCAACGTCATGGATTTGACGGTGATCGGGACGATCGTCGTGTGCGCCTTGATCGGGTTGCTGGTGGGGTTCGTGAAGGGCGGCCTTTTCGTCCTTTCGTGGATCGGCGCGATCGCCGCGACCTTTTTCGGGTTTTCCACCGCCCAGCCCTATGCGCGCGATCTGATCGACCACGAGCTTTTCGCCGACATCGCCGCGGGCGTCGCATTGTTCCTGCCCACCCTCATCACCCTCTTTTTGGTGAGCTCGATCATCGAATCGTGGGTTCGGCACAGCCGTCTCAGCGCGCTGGACCGATCGCTTGGCATGGTGGCGGGACTCGCGACGGGCGCGTTTATGGTATGCGTCGTCTATTCGCTGGTGGAGACGACGTGGTCGGAGGCGGAACGGCCCGCGTGGGCCGAAGGCGCGAAATCGCTGCCGCTGGTCCGGGCGGGCGCCGCTCTGTTGCGGGAGGTGATGCCGGCGAACGCCGCTTCGTTTGCCGGGAACCGGCGAAGCGACGCGGAAAGGCTGATCGACACGGAGCGGGTCTTGCGGGGAATTCTGACCGTGGAACCGGCCGAACTCGAAGGCGGACCGGCGCCGGGGTACGATGCGAAGGAGCGGAGCGAGATGCGAAGACTGCTCGAAACGCGTCAATAGGACATGGGTCGATGCTTGAGCTGACCGAACCCCTCGCCGACGACCACTTTCACGACGAATGCGGGGTCTTCGGCATCTTCGGCCACGTCGACGCGGCCGCGCATACGGCGCTCGGCCTGCACGCGTTGCAGCACCGGGGCCAGGAGTCGGCGGGCATCGTCAGCTTCGACGGCGAGCAGTTTCACCAGCACCGGGCGCTCGGCCTCGTCGGCGACATCTTCGGCTCGCAATCTGTGATCGGCCGGCTGACGGGGTCCGTGGCCATCGGCCACAATCGGTATTCGACCGCGGGCGGAACGTTGCTCCGAAACGTGCAACCGCTGTTCGCCGAGTTCGATTTCGGAGGATTCGCGGTTGCGCACAACGGCAATCTTACGAACGCCTATGCGCTGCGCCGATCGCTCGTCAAGCGCGGCTGCATCTTCCAATCGACCATGGATACCGAGGTGATCGTCCACCTGATCGCGACCAGTTCCGACTCGACGGTGGTCGAGCGCCTGGTCGACGCGCTCAAACAGATCGACGGCGCGTACTCCGTGGTCGCCATGACCGATGACAGCCTGATCGGCGTCCGCGATCCGCTCGGCGTCAGGCCCCTGGTGATCGGGCGGATCGGCGACGCCATTATCCTCGCGTCCGAGACCTGCGCGCTCGACATCATCGGCGCCAAGTTCGTGCGCGACGTGGAGCCCGGCGAGGTGGTGATCGTGCGCGCCGACGGGCTGGAAAGCGTCAAGCCGTTCGCACGCACGCCCAACCGGTTCTGCATCTTCGAATACATCTACTTCGCGCGCCCCGACAGCATGGTCGAGGACAAGAACGTCTACGACATCCGCAAGCGGATCGGGGCGCAGTTGGCGAGGGAAATCCCGGTGCCTGCCGACATGGTGGTCCCGGTCCCCGATTCCGGGGTGCCGGCCGCGCTTGGGTACGCCGAGGAGGCCGCGATACCGTTCGAGTTCGGGATCATCCGCAACCATTACGTCGGTCGCACGTTCATCGAGCCCACGGACCGCATCCGCCACCTGGGCGTCAAGCTCAAGCATAACGCCAATACGGCGCACCTCCGCGACAAGCGCGTGATCCTGGTCGACGATTCGATTGTGCGCGGCACGACCTCGCTCAAGATCGTCGAGATGGTCCGCGAAGCCGGCGCGGCCGAGATCCACCTCCGGGTCTCCAGCCCGCCGACGGCCTTTCCCTGCTACTACGGGATCGACACACCCGAGGCCGAGGCGTTGCTCGCCGCCAATTACGACGTCGACGCGATGGCGAGTTACATCGGCGTCGATTCGCTCGCGTTCCTGTCGATCGACGGGCTCTACAAGGCGGTGGGCGAGCCCGGCCGGGACGCGCAGTCGCCGCAGTACTGCGACGCCTGTTTCACCGGCGACTACCCCATCGCGTTGACCGACCGCGAAGGCGGGCCGGTTCCCTTGCAACTGTCCTTGCTCGACGAACGGACCTGATGGCGCCCCTCGGCGCCCCGAAGCCAGGATCGCCCGAAGGGCGGCTCACGGGACGGGTGGCGCTCGTCACCGGCGCGTCCCGGGGGATCGGCCGGGCCGTGGCGAGGAGATTCGCGGACGAGGGCGCCCAGCTGGTCATCACCGCGCGCACCCAAGGCGCGCTCGAGGAACTGGACGACGAGATCCGCGCGACCGGTCCGGCTTGCGTCCTGGTGGCGTGCGATTTGCGCGACTTCGACACCATCGACCGCATGGGCGCCGCAGTGTTCGAG
>JAKZXM010000301.1:0-4668 GCA_047514975.1 Rhodospirillales bacterium | reverse complement strand
CACGGTTCTCGGCGCGTCGTCCAGCCAGATCAACATGAAGAAGATGCGCCACATGAAGCGGGTCGCGAGCGAACGCGGCATGCCGCTGGTGCTGTTGGGCGAATCGTCGGGCGGGCGGATACCCGACCGCATGGGCGCGTTGGGCCGCACCACCATCGGACAGGACCCGGTGGAGTACCGGCGACTTCGCGAATCGCCGTGGGCGTCGGCGCTGCTGGGCGAATGTTACGGCTCGTCCACCTGGTACGCCTGCATGGCGGACTACGTGGTCATGCGCAAGGGCGCCATCATGGCGGTCTCGAGCCCGCGCGTGACCGCGCTCGCGATCAACCAGCCGATCGCGCCCGAGGATTTGGGCGGCTGGCGGCTGCACACGGAAGTGACCGGCCTCGTCGACCAGGCGTTCGACACCGACGAAGACGCGCTCGACGCCATCAAGACATTTCTTTCGTACCTGCCCGCCAACAACGCCGAGCCGCCGCCGCTCGCCGACGTGCCCGAGGGCTCGGACACGGCCGCCGAGGCCATCCTTGAGGTAATTCCCGAGGAGCGATCCCGAGTCTACGACGTCCGCAAGGTGGCCGGTCTCATCGTCGATCGGGACTCGCTCTTCGAGCTCAAGCCCCGGTTCGGGCGCGCCGTCGTCACCGCGCTCGCGCGCTTGGGCGGGCGCACGGTCGGCGTCATCGCCAACAACCCGCTGGTCAAGGGGGGCGCACTCGACGCCGACGCCTGCGACAAGGTGGTCGCCTTCATCGTTCTTTGCGATTCCTTCAACGTGCCGCTGGTGATGCTGGTGGACGTGCCGGGCTTCCTGATCGGGATCGAGGGCGAGCGCAAGCGCGCGCCAGGCAAGATCATCAACTGGATGAACGCCCTGTCACTGGCGAGCGTTCCCAAGATCTCGGTGATCATGCGCAAGAGCTACGGCCAGGCCTATCTCAACATGGGCGGCGGGCGGAATTCGGACGAGGTGATCGCCTGGCCCACCGCGGACTTGGGCTTCATGGACCCCCGGCTTTCGGTCAACGTGGTCTACGGCGTCACCGAGGACAAGGACCCCGAGCGCTTCAAGGAGCTGCTGGCCGAGGTCGAGCGCGACACCTCGGCGTGGGACCTGGCCGGCCATTACGACGCGCAAGCCGTGATCGATCCGCGCGAGACGCGGCGCTGGCTCATCCGCGCGCTGGAGATACACCGCGACCGGTTGAGGGGCGGCGTCGGCTCCCACCTTCTCTCATCATGGCCCACCAGCTATTAATGGCGCGACTAGACCAGATCGTGGTCGGTCGGAATCGCCCACAGCGATCCGCCGACCACGTGAATCTGGTCTACGCTGATGAAATCGAGCGGATTCACGCGTTTGATCGCAACCGCATCGCGGTTCCGATCAAACGCGATCCGCTCTGGAACGCGCCGACAGCCCCGCGGAGCAAATTGGATGGATCTGGAACTCGAAGGCAAGATCGCGCTGGTGACGGGGGGAAGCCGCGGCATCGGCCGGGCGATCGCCGGCAGGCTCGCCGCCGAGGGCTGCGACGTCGCGTTGGTGGCCCGTACCAAAGCCGATCTCGAACAAGCCGCGAGCGAGATCGCCCGCGACACCAACCGCCGGGTCGAGGTCTGCGCGGCGGACTTGAGGACGCCTGAAAGCCAGGACGCCGTCGAATCCGTCGTCCGCTCCCACTTCGGCCGCCTCGACATCCTCGTCAACAACGCCGGCGCCGTCCGCGGCGGGCCGTTCCTGGACGTGGACGACGATCAGTGGGAGGACGGTTTCGCGCTCAAGTTCTTCGGCTGCGTGCGCATGTGCCGGACCTTCTGGCCGATGCTGAAGGAGAGCCACGGTGCGGTCGTGAACATGAGCGGCACCTTCGCCCAGGTTCCCCACCACAACTTCATGATCGGGGGCGCGGTCAACGCCGCCGTGATGAACTTCTCCAAGGCGCTCGCCAACTTAGGCCTCGTCGACGACGTCAACGTCAACTGCATCTTCCCGGGCGGCGTCGCCGGCACCGACGTGCTGACGCGCAACACCGCCAAGCAGGCCGAGATCGAGGGCATCGGCTTCGACGAAGCCATGGCCCGGAACTTAGCGGCCCAGGGAATCCGCCGCTTCGCGACGCCCGAGGACGTGGCGGTCTGCGTTTCCTTCCTGGTCTCGCCGGTGGCGCGTCACGTCCAGGGCACCAACGCCGTCATCGACGGCGGCGCCATGAAGGGCCTGTGAGGGTTGGCCGCGGCCAAGGCGGCCAAGGCGGACGAGTCGGACGAGTCGGACGAGGCGGCCGGCGCGCTCGAAGGCATCCGCGTTCTCGAGCTGGGCTCGACAATCGCCGGACCTTTCTGCGCGCGGCTGTTGGCCGACTTCGGCGCCGACGTGATCAAGCTCGAGCCGCCTTCCGGCGACGCCGTCCGCACCATGGGCAACCACAAGGACGGGGTCTCGCTCTATGCCGCCAGTATCCTTCGCGGCAAGCGCCTGATCGCGGTCGATCTTAAGACCGAGGCCGGCCTCGAGGTCGCCCGCGCGCTGGTGGAGAAGTCCGACATCGTGGTCGAGAACTTCCGGCCCGGGACGCTGGAGCGGCTGGGGCTCGGATATGACGCGCTGTCGGCGCTCAACCCCGGCGTCATCCTGGTCCGCATCAGCGGCTTCGGCCAGACCGGACCGTACGCGGAGCGCGCCGGTTACGGCGTCGTGGCCGAGGCGGTCGGAGGCATCCGTCACCTGATCGGCGATCCCGACCGCCCGCCGGCCCGGGTCGCGGTCGCGCTGACCGACATGATCGCGGCACTCTACGGCGCCTATGGGGCCATGACGGCGGTGTACGCAAGGCGCCGGACCGGGCGCGGCCAATGCATCGATCTGGCGCTTTTCGAGGCCGCCTTCAGCTTTATGGAGCCCCACGTGCCCGCGTTCGACCAGCTCGGGCTGGTGCCGGAGCGCATGGGCTCGGGCCTTCCCAACTCGGCGCCCAACAACCTGTACTCGACGCGCGAAGGCGGCTACGTGCACATCGCCGCCTTCGGCGAGGCGGTCTTCCGGCGCTTCGCCGAGGCCATCGGGCGCACCGAGCTTTGCGCGGACGAGAGGTTCGCGAAGCTCGTGGACCGCGCGCGCAACAAGGACGCGCTCAACGAGATCGTCGGCGAATGGACGGCCCGCCACGAGACCGAGGAAGTGGAGCGCGTTCTGCTGGCCGCCGGCGTCCCGGTGTCGCGCGTCTACACGATCGCCGACATCTTCGCCGACGCCCATTACGCGGCGCGCGAGATGCTGCCGGCGGTGCCGCATCCGGCGCTCGGGAAGGTGCGGCTCGCCGGCGTGGTGCCGAAGCTCTCGGCGACGCCCGGCGCCATCCGCTGGCCCGGAGCCGCCGTAGGCGCCCACACCCGCGAGGTGTTGACCGAGCTGCTCGGCTTTCCCGCCTCGCGCATCGACGCGCTCGCGCGAGCCGGCGCCATCCGCTGCGAAAGTTGAAGCGGAACCGATTACCCGCCGCCTCAGTCGTCACCCTTGCGTCATGCCCGGACTTGTTCCGGGCATCCACGTCTTCAGGCTATCTCGTCGTACATATCGCGCCATCTCGGACTGCTCCCGAGAATCAGACGCACCTTCCAGGCCCGCGGTCGATGCTTCATGGTTTTTCGCGCTGGATCGCGGCCCGTTTGTCGTCATGACGTTCGAAATACACGAGCCGCTTCAGCCCGTATCGTTTCGTGAACCCGTCGATCATGCCTTCCCGGTGCTCGAACGTGCGACGCAGCAAATCGCCGTTAACGCCCACATAAAGCGTCCCGTTCGGCTTGTTGGTCATGATGTAGACCCACCCGCCCTGCACGAGATCGATCCTCGCTGGCGTGGATGCCCGGAACAAGTCCGGGCATGACAATAGAAGAGGAAGCGAGACCGCGCGGCTCGCGAGTCCTTGCCCTTACGCCTGGGCCGCGGAGGCGGCGAGGATGTGGGGCGGGACGCGGAAGCGGCCGACGATGTCGCGAAGGCGCTCGCGCTCGGTGGTGACGAAGGCGTCCGCGCCGGTCACCAGGACCGTCGCCGGGCGTAGCTGGCCGTTGTGGTTGGCGGCCTTTACCTCGGTGTAGCCGCCGGTATCCAACAGCGCGACGAAATCGCCACGTTCAAGTGCCGGAAGCTCCCGGTGCTCGCCGAGCTCGTCCGAGCTGCAGAGCGGGCCAACGATGTCGACGGTCTCGACCGCTGGCCGGTCCGCCTTTTCCACCGCGACGATGTGGTGGTACCAGGGCGGCGGGATGTGGTTGCCCGACAGATCGACGTTGATCCATTTCTTGAAGCCCGGCCACTCCTTGACCGCGCCGACCCGGCCCAATGCCACACCCGACGAGCCCGAGATCGACCAGCCGGGCTCGATCTTGAGCCCCGGCAGCGCGAGATCGCGGGCCTTACATTCATCGGTAATGGCTTCGCACACGGCTATCGCGTAGTCCTCGAACGCAGGCGCGTCGGCATCGTCCTCGCCGTAGGGCCCAGTCTTCTCCGGCCGGCCGAAGGCCCAGCCACCACCGATGTCCAGATACGGCGGGGTCCAGCCGGTCGCGTCGCGGATGTCGGCCGACCATTGGACCATTTCCCGGGCCATGACCGCGAAGTCGTCGGGAACGTTGCTCATCCGGCTCAGGTGGTAG
>JAKZXM010000300.1:0-6093 GCA_047514975.1 Rhodospirillales bacterium | reverse complement strand
GCTTGCGTAAGTCCGCTGCGATCAGGGGCCCAAAATGGTTCACCCAGCGCCGAATCGTCTCGTAGGAAACCGCGATACCACGTTCCGACAACAGATCTTCGACGTCGCGGAGGCTCAGGGTAAACCGGAGATAGAGCCAGATCGCCCGGTGAATAATCTCAGGTGGGAATCGGTAGCCGCTGTAGCTGATTTTCTTCATCCACTTGGCTAACGAACCGTCGGACAGGCCGCAAGCCTATAAACAATGTGACAATGCCTCCTTCACTCCTTTGTACCCTTTCCGGCCGAGATCCTCGCCATCGCCAACGGCATGGTCTATGGGCCGTTCTGGGGCACTGTGGTCACCTGGGTCGGCGCGATGCTGGGGGCGTTCCTCGCCTTCGGCCTCGCCCGGCGGCTGGGCCGGCCCTTCGTCAGGGCCGTCGTCCCGGCCCCGAGGTGGCAGGCCGTCGACTCGTGGTCGCGTCGCCACGGCGGGGGCACGCTTCTGATTAGCCGGCTCGTCCCGCTCATCGCCTTCAACCTCATCAACTACGCGGCCGGGCTCACGGCCATAGGCTGGGTGACCTTCGCCTGGGCGACCGGACTGGGAATCCTTCCCCTGACCGTGCTCATGGCGTACACCGGCGCGACCATGACCAGCCTGCCGTGGTGGTCGTGGCCGGTCCTCGCCGCGCTGGCGCTGGCGGCGTGGCTCGTTTGGCGCCGTTGGTGGCGGACCGAAGGTTTCTAGCGGCGCGCTTCGTCGGGAATGAAGAACAGGCGGTCGTGCTCCTCGGCGAGCCGGTTGTGACACGCGGCGCAGAACGAGACCTCGTCCGCGCCGGACGCGGGGCCGGCGCCCTTCACGACGCCGTCCGGTCCCACCATCAGGTAGCGCCAGTCACCGTTGGCGGGATCGAAACCGGGCGCCATCTTTTCCATCAGAAACAGCCCGCCGGTCACGATCGCGCCGCCTTCGGTCACCGTGAAGCTGTCCTTGGCGACGATCGAGCCGGCCGGCAGGCTTCCTGCGTCTTCGAACTTCCCGTACGCCGCCGCCGTTTGGTTGGCGTAGTTGCTGACGAAGGTGTTGCCGTGGCTCGCCGAGCGGTAGGGAAAGGCGTTGTAACGGGTCCAACTCATGTACTCGGTGGCGATGGGGTCATCGGATTCGGCGTAGGCGCGCTGAAGCTGGCCGCGGATCGCCAAGTAGACCTGTTCGGCGCGCTCTCCGCCGAGCGCCGCGGGATTGGTCACCGTCAAGTGGGACTGGACCGATCCGGCCACGTCGGGTGGCGCGAGGGGTCGGGGCGAAGGTCCCTCGGCGGCAAGGCGAAATGCGAGATAGCCGAGTGCCACGGCGCCGATGACAACCACGGAAAAGACCGTCCTTCGGTTCACCGGATTCGTCCTTGCATCGTCCTTGTCTCGTCGGTGGCTCCGCGCCTTTTAGATCTCCAGTCCCGGGATCAACGGCGCGACGTCTTGCCAAGCCTCGCCTTCGGCAACCAGGCAACTCCGTCCGTCGGGCGTGGTCACGACCATGGTCCACGTGGCCCCGTCGCCGGCGGCGAACAGCTCGACCATGCCGCCGTTTCGCGCGAGACCCATGCCCACAGGCGCCTCCGCGTAGCGCGCGCCGAGGGTGGTTGCGATCTCGGCGTGTTTGCCGCACAGGGTCTCGGCGGGTGCCTCGGCGCGTGCCTCGGCCCGGGTCCCGAAGACCGCGAAGGCCGTGATCGCCGCGACAGCGATAACCGAGGACGCGAAGCCCGTCCGCCGAATGAAGTCTCTTGAATTCGCGCTCATGAGTTCCTCCTCGTCGGGCGCCGGCCGAATTCGCCGGCCGACGCCTGAATCATAGTGCGGCCGTGGCGCGGACGAGTGCGATCCGTCACACTTCACGAGGGTTTGACCCCGGCGCGGCAAAAGCTCACGGTTCCGTGAGGGGCGTGGACGACTCGCGCACCAACCGGAAGCCGATGAGAATGTGCTTGAGGTTGGTGGGCCGCGCGTGGCGGGCCGCCGGCCGGCAGACGCCGCACCCCTTGTCGTCCCACGATCCGCCCTTGACGATGGCGCGGTCCGGACCGGCGTCGGTGGCGGTCCATTCGAACACTTGACCGGCTGCGTCGAGGACGCCGTAGGCGCTGGCGCCGTCGGGATACCGTCCGACCGCCACCGTGTCGAACGGGCCCCGGTCGTGGCTGTTGAGCCGTGCCGCGTCGAAGGCGTCGCCCCACGGGAAGCGGCGGCCATGGGCGCCGCGGGCGGCCTTCTCCCACTCCTCTTCGGTGGGCAGCCGCCAGCCCGCGCCGGTCACATCCGTCAGCCAACGCGCATAGGATTCGGCGTCGTCGCGCGACACCACCACCACCGGATGGTCCGCGCGGCCGGCCGGCGGCCGGCCGGACGCCCAAACGTGCCGGCGCGTGCGCTCGAAGGGATGCGCAAGTCCGTAGCCCGCCCACGTCCGCGCGTCCACGTCGGGCGGCGGATGCCCCGTCGCCTCGACGAAGGCGCCGTACTGGGCGTTGGTGATCGGCGTTCGCGTGATCGCATAGGCGCCGGTTTCGCGCCGGGTCCGCGCGTGCTCGGCGTCGTACCATCGGAGCTCGCGCGTGCGTGCGTGGCCGTACGCCGCCTCGTCGAGTCCATAGGCCGCCTCGCGCTCGGCCCCATCGGAGCCGAATACGAAGGCGCCGGCGGGAACCGTTACGGTCTCGGGCACCGGGACGGACGTCCCGGTGTCGGCCGGGGACGGCCCGAAGGCGCCGGCCACCACTCCGGCGCCGAGCGCGCCCACGAATACGGCGCGCGCGCGCCGTCCAAGTTTCCGTTTCATGCCGCCCGCCACCTCTGCCGCCGGCGCGACCGCGGGGCGAAGATTACGCCCCCGACCCGCCGAGCGGACAGCGGAGAGCATTCACATCCATGTGAAGCCCCGTGATTGGCCGACGCCGCGCGGATTTGCGATCATCCGCTGGCCAGTATCCGTCGAACGCGCAATCCGAACGTCCGTCAACAGGAGGGGAAGTCGTGAATTCGTTGAAAATCAAGTTGTTGTCCTCGTCGGCCATCCCGGTGCTTGTCGGCGCCGGCATCGCCGTCGGCGGCGCCGTGGCCGTGGCCGGGCCGGGCTTTTCGATCGTTCCGGCGCTCGAACGTCACGACGCATTGCCCGACGCGAAACCCAGGCCCGGCGCCATTCGCCTGGCGGCGTGCAGTGCGGACTACCCGTGCGCGGTCGTGAACCCGTGCAACCCCTGCGCGGCCAAGAAGGTGGCGGCGAACCCGTGCAACCCGTGCGCGGCCAAGAAATTAGTGGCGAACCCGTGCAATCCCTGCGCGGCCAAGAACCCGTGCAATCCGTGCGCGGCGGCGAACCCGTGCAACCCGTGCGCCGCGGCGAACCCGTGCAACCCGTGCGCCGCGAACCCCTGCAATCCCTCCGCGGCGGGAAGCGCAGGGGTCTCGAGCGAGTGCTTCGTCCCGCGCCTGCGGACGGCGGCCATCTGCAATCCCTGTGCGGCCAAGAACCCGTGCAGTCCGTGCAACCCGTGCGCCGCCAAGAAGGTGGCCAATCCGTGCAACCCGTGCGCGGCCAAAAACCCGTGCAACCCGTGCGCGGCGAACCCGTGCAACCCGTGCGGCGCCGGCGGCGCAGTCGAGATCACGTCGGCCGAGGCGGCCGCGGCCTATGCGTGCCTTCTCGGCGAGTTGAAGGCGGCGTACGCCAAGGCGGGGCTCGGCGTCGTCAAGGACTACGACCGGTGGACCAACGCCAATACGGCCCCCTACGTCTCCGACACCCACGGCGGCCGGCTCGTCAACAACTACGCCAACAGCCAGGGCGGGTATCTTTACGTGAAATTCGAGGACTCGGGCACAATGCCCGCGGGATCCGTACTCGCCAAGGACAGCTTCGTCGCCCAGCCTGACGGACGATTGGCGATCGGCCCGCTGTTCGTCATGGAGAAGATGAACGACGGCTTCAACGCCGAGTCCGGCGACTGGCGCTACACCATGGTCATGCCCGACGGATCGGTGTTCGGCCGGACCAAGGGCGCGGGCGCGGCGTCGGTGGAGTTCTGCAACGCTTGCCATGCCGCCACCGCCGAGACCCAGGACTACATGTTCTTCCTGCCCGAAGAGCACCGCGCCAAGTTCTGACGCTTCCCCGACGGGGCCTCGCCGCTAGACCAGATCGCGGTCGGTCGGAATCGCGTGCGGCGATCCAGCGGGCGCGTGAATCCGCTCTGGTGGCGAGGCCCCATTTTTGTCCGCCGATCGAGAACCCGGTCGCCATGCCGAAGCCCGTGATCCTCGGCCGCTTCACTCGCGGCGGTCGCGTTGTTCGCCGCCCGGCCGCCCGCGGCCGACTCGATGACGGGAAATTCACGGGGTTGTGACTCGACGTTATTCGCCTGCGCCGCCGAACGGCAATATGTAGGATCCGGTAACCGCCGTAAGAAGCGGCACAACCCCCATCAATCGCAGACGAGGAACCGGATATGCTCAAGAAAACCATGATCGCGCTTAGCGTGGCGACGCTGGCCGGCGTTGGCGCCGCGGACGTCCTGCCGCAAGCCCACGCCAAGTCGCCGGGCGCGAGCGGCCTGATCCAGCTCGCGGCGTGTAGCCCGTGCGCCGCCAAAAGCGCGAGCAACCCCTGCAACCCGTGCGCCGCCAAGAAAAAGCTGCTGTTGAAAAAGGCCAACCCGTGCAACCCCTGCGCGGCCACGAACCCGTGCAACCCTTGCGCGGCGAAAAAGAAGTAACGGCGCCAGAGCCGCCGACCACTTGGAAAGCCGGCAACGCCGCGGATCGCATCGGGCGGTCCGCGGCGTTCGCATGGTACGAACGCCGCGAAGCCCCTGGACAGATCCCGCCCGGGGCGATGAAATAAGATCCCACGACCTATCCATCCGCGGATGCGGTCCCGTCGCATGACCGACTTGCGAAGCCTTCCCGCCAAGCGCCTTCGGGTAATGGCCGGCGCGGGCGATCGAATTCTCGAATGCTACCGCGTTCTTCGCAAAAGCAACGCGAACGTGGTCGCCGAGGTCCTCCGCGGCCAGGGCGAATTCTACGAGTGGGACCACTACCCCAAGGGCGACGCCTACGACCACGAGACGCACGGGCAGTATTACTATCACTCCCATCCGGCCGACCTTCGCGGCGGCGAGCACGGCCACTTCCATACCTTCGTCCGGCCCAAGGGAATGCCCGCGGGCGTCAAGCCCGCGCCACTCGCCGATTTCAAGCCGCCGAAAGACAAGAACGACGCGCTAAGCCATCTGGTGGCGATCTCGACCAACAAGGCCGGATATCCGGTCCGCCTGTTCACCACCAACCGCTGGGTGACGGGCGAGACGTGGTACGCGGCCAAGGATGTGATCCGCCTGGTGGATCGGTTTCTGATGGACTTGGCGTACCCGTCGTGGCCGGTGAACATCTGGATCACGGAGATGCTTCGGCTGTTCCGGCCGCAGATCGAGGAATTGTTGCTGGCGCGTGACCGGACCGTCGGCCGGTGGCAGGCCGATCACCCGGAAGGGAACACTTGCGAGGACCGCGGCCTCGAGATCACCTCGGTGATCGAGATATCCGTCGAACGCCAGATCGAGGAGGTCCGTCGCGCAAGGGCGGCCGCCTGATCGGCGTTTACGACCGTGCGGCGCTCGCCTGGTGGGCGATCGGCGGCTCGATGGGGATGGCCGGCGCCGCCGTCTCCACGATCGGCGCCGAGAATATGAACGTCGTCAGATTGCCGTCCCCGCTTTCGCAGCGAAGGTCGCCCCCGCACTTCCGGGCCGCAAGATACGCGATCGGAAGGCCAAGGACATTCTCGCTCATCGGGACAGGGGCCGAGTCGAAGTCCAACTCGAACGGCGCGAACAGACGATCGCGTTCGTCGGGCGATACGCCGGGTCCATCGTCGGTGACCGAGACCACGACGGTTTTCTCTTCCTCGCGCAGCCCCAGCTCGATGGTGCCGCCCGGCCGGGTGTTCGTGATGGCGCGATCGAGCACGGCCTTGAAGGCCCTGCGAAGGATATCGTCGCAGCCCGCCGTCACGACGGCTTTGTCGTCCTCGCCCGGCACATC
>JAKZXM010000299.1:0-8635 GCA_047514975.1 Rhodospirillales bacterium | reverse complement strand
GAACTCGGGTAGCGAATGCGGGAATGGGAGATCGGCGCGGTCGAGAACATCCATGGCGCGCTCCCCTATATCCGGTTTGCGCCCATTCTAGCCCTAGTGGGTGTGGGTGCAAACCGGATAGGCAAGGATTCTTCTCGTTGCTTGGGCTTGTTCCATTCGACGAGCGCCTTCTCGAGTTTGCCGGCGCCTTCGGCATCGCCGGAGACGTGGGCGCTCATCGCGTTCCGGCCCTCGTGATACATCTGCATGTATCGGGGATCGGCCAGCAGGTATTCGTCGCATTTTTGCGAGAACGAATCCGCCTGCCCCTTCTTGAAACCGATGATCTGAACGCTGTCGCTGAGGATCCGCGTGGTCGAGGCGTCGTCGAGATCGCGTGAGCGGGCCAAACCTTCGCACGCACCCGCGAGAAACAGGTTGACCCCGAACTTGTTGAACGCGTCCATCTTCTGTTGACTGGCCTTCACCCGCTCGAGCGATTGGCCCAGGAACAGCATCATGGCCACCTTTTGCTTCTCGGCTTGCGGCGAAAGAGGCTCTTCGGCGTCCGCCGGTACTTCTTCTTGTTCTTCCTCTTCCGCCGGTTCCTCGCCTTCGTTCGCTTCGGGCTCTTCGGACGCGGGCTCGTCCGCGTCTTCGTCCCGCGTAGCCGGCTCTTCGGTCGGGGCCTCCTCCTTCTTCGCGGGTTCGGTCTTTATTTACGCGCGCGCGCGCCGGCCGCCTCGTCGGCGCGCTATCCAACAACTGGGCCTCGTGCTGGACAAAGGTCCACGCGAGCGGCAACGCGATCAGCAAGAAGGTTCCGATGAAGACGCCGATTATCACGTTCGCCTGGAGGTTCCCCGACATCGCCGCGCCGAGACTGGAAAACTGCCGCAGCGCCAGCCACACAAGTAACGTGACGGCCGAGGCGGCGGTGATGGCGCTCAGCGTGACCAGCAGAAGCTTGGTGACGAGTCCCGTTTTGGTGGGCGCGGGCCGCTTCGGGGGCGCCTTGTTCGACGCTTCGTGCGTGCGCTCGGTTTGGGCACGGCCCCTCCGGCTCGGAGGATCGGGAGCCTTTCTCCCGCCGGGAGTCCGCGGCGGCTGCGTGGGCCGCGGCGGCATAGAGTACGCAGGCGGGCGCGAAGACGGCTCAATCGCATCCTTGTAGATCGTCGTTTCCTCGGTGGAGCCGTCGTCGGAGTCGTAGCTTTCCCGGACCACCCGGACGGCGTGGATCTTGGGCATCTTGACCAACGACTTCGCCTCGTTGATCGAGGCCTCCCTTTCCGCCGCCCCGTGGCGCGTGTGGATTTCCCACCGGCCGCCATGCTGGACGTACACCTCGTATGTGACGTTGCGGGCCACGCGCCCTCCGATGGCCGTTCAACTTCCTTCGCCGCGCCGGCTCCGCACCGCCGGGTGCATCCGGCGATTTGACGACGAAAGAGGTGCCGAACCCGCCAATTCTTTCAAATCAAACGCTAATCACGGGCACCATAACCCGAGATTGCCCCTCGGGCAAACCCGCGCGCGCACGGCCCACGCCCGCGCTCCGGGCGCGCGAACGCGTCTTCCCTAAGCTCGGCGCGGAGGCGCCGGACCGCCGAACGGCGGCGCTTAGCTATTGACCTTGAAGTCGCTGAAACGCTTGTTGAACTTGGCGAGCTGGCCGCCACTGTCCATGAGCCGGTGAACGCCCGTCCACGCCGGATGGGTGCTCGGGTCGATGTCGAGCTTCAACGTCGCGCCGGGCTCGCCCCAAGTGGAGCGGGTCTGGAACGACGTCCCATCGGTCATCACAACCGTAATCTCGTGATAGTCGGGGTGAATGTCTTTTTTCACGGCCTTCGCCTTCACGCTCGCGTTCGCGAGCCCTTTATAGCGACCGCCAAGCTCGGGTTCAAGGACCGACGGGCGGCTTCGGCCGCAGCAGCCGCAGGCTGATCACTGTCACGATACCCATGACCGCGGCACCGCCGAAGAAGGGCCAGTGACGACCCGGGCCGGCGAACAGGAATCCGGCCCATGCCGGACCGACCACGAGCGCGAAAGTCGATGACGCGCGGGTTGCGCCGAGGACGGTGCCCTGGCTTCCCTGGTCCGCGTGAAGGGAAATGAGGCTGGTCAACGAGGGTGTGATGACGCTGAAGCCGTAGGTCAGCAAGGTCATCGCGCCGAGCAGCGGAACAAGCGAGGTGCACAGCGGTACCGCCAGGCTACCCAAGGCGAGCGCCCCGGCACCGTGGGCGATCATCGCGCCCTCGCCGAAACGTCGCGCCAGCGGGCCGATGAGCGTGCCTTGGACGATCGCGCTCAGGACGCCGATGAAGGCGAACAGGTATCCGTTCTGTTCCGGTCCCCAACCGAGCTGGCGTTCGGACCACATGGCGAAAGTCGCCTCCATGCCGGCGAAGGCGAACGTGGCGAGAAACGTCAGCAGGACCGGGACGTTGAGAGCGCGGTTCCGCACCACTTCGCTGACGCTGGCCCAGTAGCGTCGAACCGCGTGTGCGGAGGCGCCGGTCCGCGCCTCCGGCGCCAGCGATTCTCGGAGAAAGAATACGGCCGCCAGCAACGCCGTGATCGACAGCCCGGCGGCGGCGAGCGCGGGCAAGCGATAGTTGGCGCTCGCCGGGTCGGGTCCGGCGAGAATGCCGCCGATCGCCGGTCCGAGAATGAAGCCGAGCCCGAATGCCGCGCCGATGAGTCCCATCCCTTTGGCCCGCTGCTCGCGAGGCGTTACGTCGGCGACGTAAGCGAAGGCGGCGGCGATGTTTCCGGCCATGGCGCCGCCCAGGGCCCGGGCGGCGAACAGCATCCACAGGCTGTCGGCCATCCCCAGCCAAACGTAGGACAGCGCCGCGCCGGCCAGGCTCATCAACAGAACCGGCCGCCGGCCGATGCGGTCGCTCAAACCGCCCCACAGCGGCGCCGAAAGGAACTGGGTGAAGGAATAGGTCGCCATCAGGAGCGCGACCGTGTCCGGTTCGGCGCGGAAGTGCTCGGCGTAAAACGGCAAGAGCGGAATGATGATTCCGAAGCCGATCAGATCGATGAGGACGACGAGAAAAAGGGCAACCATGACGTTGATCTGGCGCGCGGGTGGCGGGCGGCCGAGGCGCCGTCAGCGTTGGGTGAGTTTCAACTCGATGCGGCGGTTGCGCCCATAGGCGGCCGCGGTGCGCCGAGGATCGAGCGGTTGAAACTCGCCGAACCCGGTCGCGGCCAACCGCTTTGCCGGAATTCCAAGATCGGTGAGGTACTTGACCACGGACGTGGCCCGGGCGGTCGAAAGTTCCCAGTTCGACGGATACTGGGGCGTGCGGATGGGGATGACGTCGGTGTGGCCGTCGACGCGAAGTATCCAGTCGATCTCGGTCGGGATGCGCTGGGCGACCTCGCGCAAGGTCGCTGCGAACTGCTCGATCTGGCCTCGACCATCCGGACCGATGTCGGCCGAGCCGGTCGCGAACAGAACCTCGGACTGAAACACGAAGCGGTCGCCGACGATGCGAACGCCGGGCCGATCGCCGAGGACTTCGCGCAGTCGGCCGAAGAATTCGGAACGGTAGCGGGCCAGCTCCTGGACCCGGCTGGCGAGCGCGGCGTTGAGGCGCTGCCCGAGCGACGAGATCTGCACCTTGTGCTGCTCGGCCACGCTTTCCGACGCATCGAGCAGGCTCGCGAGCTGGCGCAACTGCGTGCGCAGTGCCGCCATCTGCTGGTTGAGAAGCGCCACTTGCGCGCGCGCGGTCTCGGAGATTTCGCGCTCATCGCTCAACGCGCTGGTCGAACGGGCAACCTCGGTCCGGGACGCGGCGAGCGCGTCTTCGGCCTTCGCCTTCGCGGTCTCGGAATCGTGCAATCGTTGCGAGAGCACGGCAACGTCCTCCTCGAGGCTTTGCTTGAGCGCCCGCAGGGCGGCGATCTGGTTCGACAGGGTGGCCAATTCGCTCGCTTGCGTCTCGATCGTCCCCTTGTCGGCCATCATGGTCTTGAATGCGTCATCGAGCTCGCGGCTGAGCGCCGTCGAGCGCGCCTCGCTTTCGCTCAGGCCCAACGACAGCGATTCGGCGCGGGTGGTCATTTCGTCTCGCGTCACTACCGACGCCTGAAGCTCCTCGGAAAGCTGGGCGAGGTCGAGGCGAAGATCCACGTTGGCGCCTCGTTCCAGCGCGAGCATGTCGGCCAGTTCGACGATCTGGGACTGCAACTTCACGAGCGCGGCGTCGCGGCCGGAGATCGCCTCACGGAGAAGGAACTGGGCGAGGACGAAGATCATCAACAAGAAGATGATGACCATCAGCAGCGACGCCAGCGCATCGACGAAGCCGGGCCAGATGTCGGACGTGCGGCGGGTTCGGCGGGCCAGTGTCGCCATGACGGGGCGCGGGCGGCCGGCTAGCGCTCGGCTGCGTCGGCGATGGCCGCGATGGTGCGGGCCAGCAGTTTGATCTCGCTTCGCACCTGTTGAATGATCTGTTCGCGACCGGCGCTGATGTCGTCGACAAGCCGGGCCATGTAAACGTCGAGGTTGCGGATGTGGGCGCGCGTCGCCTCGTCCAGTTCGCCCGTCGCCGGCTGGTTTATTTCCGAAAGCCGGCTCAGGATCGGTTTCATTTCCATCTGGTTCTCGGCGAGGCGCATCATCAGCGCCTGCTCGGTCCGCATGTGGTCGGTGAGCGTTTCCAGCTTCTCCATCAACGCCATCAGGTTGTCGTTGGCGGAGATGCGGTGTTCTTCGCCGCGGGTCAGCGTCCTTTGCAGGTTTTCCAGGCTCTCGGCGCTTTGCTCCAGAAGCGCCTGGACGTACGCGGGAACCGAATGATCGCCGTCCGCCGAGAGCGCGCCGCTCGACAACCGCGTCAGGCTCGAGAGCCAGTCCTCGAGATCGTTGTAGAAGTGGTTCTGGGCCTGGCCTGCCTGGAGATCCAGGAAGCCCAGGACCAACGAGCCGCCGAGGCCGAACAGCGACGTGCTGAACGCCGTCCCCATCCCCGAAAGCGGGGCCGCCAGCCCGCTTTTTAAATCGCCGAATATGGTCGCCAGATCGCCGCCTTCCACCGACATCCCCGCGATCACGTCGCCGACCGCCGAGACCGTCTGCAGAAGCCCCCAGAAGGTTCCCAAGAGACCCAGAAAGATGAGCAGCCCGATGGTGTAACGCGAGATGTCGCGCGATTCCTCGAGTCGCGCGCTGATGCCGTCGAGGAGCGAACGCATCGACATCGCCGAGAGCTTGAGGGGCCGCCCCTGTTCGCCCAGCATCGTCGCCATCGGCGCCAGGAGCTTGGGGTCGCGAGCCCGCGACATCACCGAGTGGTCGCGCCGGAAACTCTCGATCCAGTCGGTCTCGGGGTAAAGCTGGATGACCTGGCGAACGTTGTAAAATATCCCCATGAGCAGGACGCCGAGAATCAGCCCGTTGAGGAGGGTGTTGGCGAGGAAGGCCTCGCGAAGCGGCCCGAACAGGAATCCGAGAATGACCGCCACGACGCCCAGGAACATCGCCATCCGGACGAGAAAACGTCGCGGCCTGGTCATCGTTCGATGACCTCCAAGGTCAAATCGATGACGGGCCGCGCATCATCGCTTGGCGACGATCACGTCTACGCGATTTACTGGCTCTTCCGTGGTCTTGTTACCCAGCGCGCGAACGTCGATACGGGTGCTGCGCACGCCGTTGTCGATCAAGAGCGACCGCACCGCGAGGGCGCGCGACAACGACAATCGCCGCGCCTTGCTCGACGAGAGGGACTCGCCACCGGCGTAGGCGAGAAGCTGCACCCGCAACTCGTCGCGGTCGCGGAGTCCCGCGGCGAGCGCGATCAGCTCCCCTTGTACGGGCTCCGACAGCTTCGCGGCGTCGGCCGTGAAGGTGAGTTTCAATGAGCTTCCCGGCTCCAGGGTCATCGCGCCGGGGGTCCGCGCGGCCTGCTCGATGGACGCCTTCGGCGCCATTGGCGCGACTTTGGCGCTCGCGACCGGCGCTGCCGTGGTCGGTGGAGGGGGTGGTGGCGGCGGCGGCGGCGGGGCAGGCGCCGCAGCCTCGGGCGCTGCCGGTGCTGCCGGTTGCGGCTTGGCCGCCGTCTTGGGCTTGGGCGGCGCCAAGGGTTCCGCCTTCACCGATTCTACGGGCTTGGCCGGAGTTGGCGGCGTGGCGGCACGGGGTTTGGGCGGGCTCGGGGCCGGAGCCGGGGTCGACGGGATCACGCGCGGCACGGGTTCCACCGCCGCGGACATGCCCGGCGGGGGCGTCACGTGAAGCCTCGAAACCGGCTGATTTTTGGGCGGCGGCATTCTTACGCCGGGCGCTCCGGGGGCCAGGAGGACGGACCCGCCCTCGATCGCGCCGAGATCGACGCTGACCGGACCGATCGCCTGGCCATGTGCCGGCGGCGTCGAGAACCCCACCGCCGCCACGCCGAACACCAGGACGGCGTACAAACGCGCGTGGCGCGCGCCACGCCACCATGTGGTCATGAATCCCGCGCCCCCCAAGAGTGGTTGCCAATGCTCGCGGCCCGTCCCGACCATCGCGTCACCATACCGAAGGGGGGGCAACCAGACAACCGGTTATGCGATCCGCAAAAGCGGGCAAAACGCCTGTCTTCCCGTGGTTTTCCGCGATCAGCGGTGTGATCCGGGAGACGGGGTCGCCGCGCGCACCACCTCGGCGAAGGCCGCGTGCACGGACGCGTTGGCGGCAATGATTCCGCCCGTCGAAAGCATCTCGTGGCCGCCCGCGAAGTCGCCCACGAATCCGCCGGCCTCGCGCACGAGCACGATACCGGCCGCCATGTCCCACGGGCTGAGATGAAGCTCCCAGAATCCGTCGAAACGGCCCGCCGCCACGTAAGCGAGATCGAGCGCCGCGGATCCCAGGCGACGGACGTTCAGCGTCGCCGCCATGACCGAGCCGATCTGTTCCAGGAAGACCGCCTCGTCGCCCTTGGCCGTGTAGCGAAATCCCGTGGCGAACACCGAATCCTCGAGCTCGCCGTGGCCGGAGACGCGCAACCGGTGATTGTTCATGTGGGCGCCGGCGCCCTTTTCCGCCCAAAACAGCTCGTCGCGGATGGGCTCGTAGACGACGCCGGCGATGAGTTCGCGATTTCGCTCGAGGGCGATCGATATGGAAAAATGCGGAACGCCGTGCAGGAAGTTGGTCGTTCCGTCGAGCGGATCGACGATCCAACGATTGCTGCGATCGCTGCCTTCGATCGCGCCGCGCTCTTCGAACAGGAACCCGTAGCCGGGCCGCGCCTTGGCGAGGGCGGCGTGCAGGACCTCCTCGGCGCGGTGATCCGCCGCCGAGACGAAATCGGCGGGTCCCTTTTTCGAGACCTGAAGTTGTTCGACTTCGCCGAAGTCGCGGACCAGGCTGCGCGCCGCCTTGCGGGCGGCGCCCGTCATCACGTTGATCAGGGCTGAGCGGACGGGCATGGACGATCGGCCTAGGTCTTGGCGCGCTCCATGTAGGTGCCCTCGGCCGTGCTTACGACGACGCGCGTGCCGGCCCCGATATGGGGTGGCACCATGATCCGCATCCCGTTCTCGAGGACCGCGGGCTTGTACGAGGACGAGGCGGTCTGCCTCTTCACCACCGGGTCGGCCTCGACCACCTCGAGGACCACCGAATCGGGAAGCTGAACGCCGATCGGCGTCTCGTCGAACAGCTCGATGGTCACCGCCAATCCGTCCTTGAGGAACGCCACCTGCTCCCTGCCCAGCGAATCGGCGCTAAGCGATATCTGATCGTAGGTTTCGTCGTCCATGAAGGTGTACGAATCGCCGTCGGCGTACAGGAACTGATAGGGCTTCTGCTCGAGGCGCGCGCGTTCCACCGATTCAGACGACCGAAACCGCTCGTTGAGCTTGGTTCCGTCGCGGATGTCCTTCAGCTCGACCTGGAGGTAGGCCCCGCCCTTGCCCGGTTGGGTGTGGCTGATTTTCACCGCCCGCCAAAGACGGTTCTGGTGCTCGATCACCATGCCGGGACGGATGGCGTTTCCATTGATCTTCATTATCTGTCGCCTTGATCGCGGGCGCGCGCCGGCTTGCGTGCCGCGCGCCGCACCTAAGGGGGGCGCGGCGCTGCGGAAGGCGCGGAGGCTATCAGCTCGCCCGAGCCAAGGCAACGCGGGCGCGGCGCGTCAGCCGACCGCGCTTGAGCGGGCCCGGGCGATGGCGGCGTCGAAGGCGCGAACCGCCCGGGCCGGCGCCACCGGGTGTTCCCAGACCGCGGATACGACGGCCAGGAAGTCGGCGCCGGCCTCGACGAGAGGGGCGCAGTTCTCGGGCGTGATGCCGCCGATGGCGACGCTCGGAACGGTGGTGGTCTCACTCCACCAGTGAAGGATCTCAGGTCTCGCCCGGTGCTCCGTCCTTTTCGTGCCGGTCTCGAAGAACGCACCAAATGCGACGTAGTCGGCGCCCAGCGCGGCGGCGGCGATGGCGAGGTGTTGCGAGGCGTGACAGGTGACGCCGACGATGCCGTCCGAGCAGAGTGCGCGCCGGGCCTGGTCGTAACCCGCATCCGACTGGCCGATGTGAACGCCGTCGCAACCGGTCTCGTGGGCGAGGTCGGGACGGTCGTTGATGACGACCGCGACGTCGCGCGCATGGGCCACGGGAATCAGGGTGTCGG
>JAKZXM010000298.1:0-2731 GCA_047514975.1 Rhodospirillales bacterium | reverse complement strand
ACCCGATCAGCCGGCCGCGGTAGCGCTCTGTGGTTGGGCACCTCGGTCACCGGCGCCCGGCCGTCCCATCACTTCGCGGCTAGTGCGCCCATCTCGCCGGCGGCTTGCGCCTGGGCGTCGACCGCGGCGAGCGCGCTCATGTTGACCAGGCCGCGGACGGTGACCGACTGGCCGACGATGTGGGCAGGCTTGGCCATACCGATCAGAATGGGGCCAACCGAGAGCCCGTCGCCCAGGCTGAGCGCGAGATTGAAGGCGATATTGGCGGCATCCAGGTTGGGAAGGATGAGGACGTTCGCGGTCCCCGTCAGCGCCGAATTCGGGAATAACCGCTCGCGCACGCTCTCCGACATCGCCGAGTTGGCGCGCATCTCACCCTCGATCTCAAGGCCGGGTTCGAGTTGCCTTACCAGCCGCAAGGTCTCGCGCATCTTCCGCGCCGATTCGGAATCGGCGCTGCCGAAGCTCGAATGCGACAGCAGCGCCACCTTGGGCGTCAGTCCGAAGCGGCGCACCAGCTCCGCCACCAGGATCGACGTGTCGGCCAGCTCCTGCGCCGTCGGATTGTAGCTCACGTTGGTATCGGCCACGAACACGGTGTCCTTCGGCATGATAAGGAGCTCGGCCGCCGAGGCGTCGCTCACCCCCTCGCGCAGGCCGATGATGTCGCGCAGGTGCTTGAGGTGGCGGTCGTAGCGGCCTACCACCCCGCAGATCATGGCGTCGGCCTCGCCGCGCGCGACCATGAGGGCGGCGATCACCGTGGTCCGGGTGCGCACGATCTCGCGCGCCGCATCGGGGGTCACGCCGTGGCGCTCGGTCAGCTGGTGGTAGAGGGTCCAGTACTCGCGGTAGCGCGGATCGTCGTCGGGATCGCACAACTCGACGTCCTCGTCGAGGCGCAGGCGCAAACCCAAGCGCTCGATGCGCATCTCGACGACGCGGCGGCGGCCGATCAGGATGGGCCGGGCAAGTCCGTCGTCGACGACGATCTGTACCGTCCGCAAGACCTGGGTCTCCTCGCCCTCGGCGTAGACCAGCCGGCGCACGTCCTCGCGCGCGCGGTCGAACAGGGGCTTCATAACCAGGCCCGAGCGGTACACGAACCGGCTGAGCGAATCGCGGTATGCGTCGAAGTCCTCGATCGGGCGCCGTGCGACGCCGCTTTCCATCGCCGCCTTGGCCACGGCCGGCGCCACCTCGACGATCAGGCGCGGATCGAAGGGCTTGGGGATCAGGTACTCGGGTCCAAATGAGAGCGACTGATCGCCGTAGGCGCTGGCGACGATGTCAGATGCCTCGGCGACCGCGAGATCGGCGAGGGCGCGAACGCAGGCGAGCTTCATCTCCTCGTTGATCGTGCTCGCGCCGACATCGAGCGCGCCGCGGAAGAGGAACGGAAAGCACAGCACGTTGTTGACCTGATTCGGATAGTCCGACCGCCCGGTTGCGATAATGCAGTCGGGCCGCGCCTCACGCGCGAGCTCGGGTCGAATCTCGGGATCGGGGTTCGCCAGCGCCATGATGATGGGGGCCTCGGCCATCGATTTCACCATTTCAGGCTTGAGGACGTTCGCGGCGGAGAGGCCGAGAAAGATATCGGCGCCCACCATCGCCTCGCCCAGGTCGCGCGCCTCGGTCTTGCGCACCCAGCGCGCCTTGTATTCGTCGAGGTCCTTGGTGCGGCCCTCGTATATGACGCCCGCACGATCCACCACCAGCACCTTCTGTGGATCGAGGCCCATGCTGACCAGTAGATTGAGGCAGGCGAGCGCGGCGGCGCCGGCACCCGAGCATACCACTCGGACGTCGCCGATTTTCTTGTTGACCACGCGCAGCCCGTTGTAGACGGCTGCCGAGACGACGATCGCGGTGCCGTGCTGATCGTCGTGAAACACCGGAATGTCGAGGCGCTCGCGCAGCTTCTTCTCGACGATGAAACACTCGGGCGCCTTGATATCCTCGAGGTTGATACCGCCGAAGGTCGGCTCGAGACCGGCGATGATCTCGACCAGTTTGTCGGGATCCAGCTCGGAGATCTCGATGTCGAAGACGTCGATGCCGCCGAATTTCTTGAACAGTACGCCCTTGCCTTCCATCACCGGCTTGGCGGCCAACGGCCCGATGGCGCCGAGCCCGAGGACGGCGGTCCCGTTGGTGATGACGCCGACAAGGTTCGCGCGGATGGTCATCTGCGCCGCTTCGTTCTCGTCTTCGACGATGAGCATGCAGGCCTCGGCAACGCCGGGGGAGTACGCGAGCGAGAGGTCGAGTTGCGTGGCGAGCGCGGTCGTCGGCGTTACGCTAATCTTTCCCGGCGTCGGAAAACGGTGATAATCGAGTGCCATCTCGCGATCCTCGGCCATGCCCAGTCCCTCCCCAGCGAACGGGTCCGTAAGCCCGTCTCAATATTCTTCAGGCCCGGACTAGCGCGCCTGAACGATGGACATTAGCACGCCCGCCGGCGGCTACGGGAAAGCCCAGCAGCGAACGAAAGATTTGGTGCGGTCGAGAAGACTCGAACTTCCACGGGATGTTATCCCACAGCGACCTCAACGCTGCGCGTCTACCAGTTCCGCCACGACCGCGCCGTATGCGAGATAGCAAATCCGCGGTGCCCGAGCAAGGCCCGTCACCGATGGCCCCGCCCCG
The DNA here is from genome assembly GCA_047514975.1 of Rhodospirillales bacterium. Taxonomy (GTDB): domain Bacteria; phylum Pseudomonadota; class Alphaproteobacteria; order Rhodospirillales; family JASLLV01; genus JASLLV01. The sequence continues at coordinate 79 of JAKZXM010000298.1, read as the reverse complement.
GGCGGCAACCGCCTAGCGTTCGAACGCCCGCATGGTGTCGGTGATGGAGACCGCAAGGTGATCGCCGACGATGACCACC
>JAKZXM010000297.1:0-5321 GCA_047514975.1 Rhodospirillales bacterium | reverse complement strand
GCGCACGACCGTCACCGCCATCTCGTCGGCAATCGCTGTCAGGGCGTTCTTCAGCAACTCAATCTTGATGGGATCGCGTCGTGCTCGGCTCATCCAATCGGCCCTTATCTTCGAGAATTGACGTTGATGCGGATGTTGTTGGCCTCGTCGACGAACGCCTCGCAGCCCGGCGGCACCACCACGGTGGCGTCGTACTCCTCAACGATGAGGGGGCCTTCACGCGGCGTGCCGTCGAGGTCCGTGCGCTCGACCACAGGCGTGTCCATCCACCCGTGGGGCTCGCCGAAGTAAGCGCGCCGGCTCGTGGCGGCGGTGCTGCGCGTCGCGCGCCGGCTGCCGGCAAGCGCGAGCGCCTCGGGCGTGAAATCTTCCTCGGAGAGTCCACGTGCCCGCGAGCGGACGCTCACGATCTCGACGCGCTCGCCCTCTTCCGATCGATGTCCGTAGGTGTTCTCGTGCTCGGCGTGAAACGCCTCGGCGAGCTGGCCAAGCATCTCGCCCGAGAGCGGACCGTCGGGCACCTCGATCGTTATGTCGCTCGTCTGGCCGGGATATCGGAGATCCACGAAGCGCTGTATGGTGATCTGCGCATCGCCGAACCCCTCGTCTCGCAGCGTGTCGCGCGCTTCGCGCTCGAAACGCCCGAAGTGCCCGTCGAGCGTGGCCACGTCCGCGCTCTCCAGATCCCGCCAGACCGTGTGCACGTACTGACGCTCGACGGTCGAGACCAGGAGGCCGAGCGCGCTGAACACCCCCGGCGCGGGCGGCACCACGACGTGGGGAACCTCGGCCTCGCGGGCGAGCGTTGCCGAGTGCACGGGACCGCTGCCGCCGAACGCGAAGAGCACGAACTCCTTTGGATCGCGCCCGATTTCGCTCGAAACTGCGCGCACCGCGCGCACCATCGTCGAGTTGACGATGGTGTGCACGCCGAGTGCCGCCGCTTCGAGATCGAGCCCGAGCGGCCGGGCGATCTCGTCGCCGAGAACGCGATTCGCGAGTTCGGAGTCGATCTCGAGCTCACCACCGACCAGATAGCCCGGATTCAGGTATCCAAGCGCCACGTTCGCGTCGGTAACGGTGGGCAGCACGCCGCCGCGGCGATAGCACGCAGGGCCCGGCGCGGCGCCGGCGCTCTGCGGTCCGACGCGCAGCGCTCCGCCCCGGTCGATCCACGCGATGCTGCCCCCACCCGCCCCGATCTCGGCGAGATCGATGGCGGGCACGCGCAGCAGGTAACCGCCGCCCCGCAGCAGGCGGTGGCCGATGTTGAGCCCGCCGCCGACCTCGTACTCGCTGGTCGAGCGCGGCACGCCGTTCTCGATGAGGCACGTCTTGGCGGTGGTGCCGCCCATGTCGAACGAGATGAGGTTGGGCATGCCGAGGTGTTTGCCGAACGCCACCGCCCCGATCACGCCGGCGGCGGGGCCCGACTCGATCGAGAAGACCGGTCGCTCCTTAGTGAAGCCGGTGCGCGCGGTGCCGCCGCTCGATTGCATCACCGTGATCGGCGCCTTGAGCCCCATGTCGGCGAGCCGGCGCTCGAGGTTCGTGAGGTAGCGGGCAATCACGGGCATTACGTAGGCGTTGATTACGGTGGTGCTGGTTCGTTCGAACTCCTTGACTTCGGGCAGTACGTCGGAGGAGAGCGACAAATCGATCATCGGCGCGCGTTGCCGGATGTAGTCGGCGATCCGCTGCTCGTGCTCCGGATTCGCGTACGCGTTCAGCAGGCAGATCGCGATGGAGTCGACGCAGGCCGCAAGCAGCTTGTCGGTCGCCGCCTCCACGCTCGCCGGCTCGACCGGGCGCACCACCTGCCCCTGGTAGTCGATGCGTTCGGAAACCTCCTGGCGCAGTCGACGCGGGACGAGCGGCGGGGGCTTGTCCCATTCCATGTCGTAGAGGCGCGGGTAGCGCAGCCGGCCGATCTCGAGGACATCGCGGAACCCCTCGGTCGTGATCAGCCCGACCTTGGCCCCGGTGCCCGTGATCACGGCGTTTGTCGCGACGGTGGTCGCGTGCACGAGGCGTCGAACCTCGCTCGGCACCACCTCGCCTGCCCGCACCATCTTCTCGAGACCCGTGCAGATCGCGTCGCTGTAGTCTCCGGTGGAGGACAAGACCTTGAGGATCGACAGGCGGCCACCGGAGTCTACGGCGACGATGTCGGTGAACGTCCCTCCAACGTCTACGCCGATGCTGTGCATGGCTCCCCACGGGAAACGGCGCCTGATCGCGGTGCGCGCGAGCGCGGGGCGCGCAGCGGTAAAGCATCCGAACCCGCAGTTGCCGACGACCTCGGGCGTGCCGCCCTGGTGACTCGAACTGAGCGCATGCGGGTCGATGTGCAGGGTGTAGGCGGCTTTGGCTTGCGATACTGGAGGTCGTAGAGGACCGGCATGCGCAGCCGGCGCATCTCGAGGACGTCGCGCAAACCGCGGGTGGTGACGAGCCCGGTGCGCGCGCCCTCGTGCTCGAGGATGGCGTTCGTAGAGACGATGGTGGCGTGCACGAGCCCGGCTCGCTCAAGGACGGCGGCTATACCATCAAGAATTCCGCGGCTGTAGTCATCAGGCGTCAAGAGTACATTGAGGCTCTCGATGCGTCCGTCGGGTGTGGCGAGCACCACGTCAGCGAACATTCCGCCGATGTCCACCCCGTGCCCGTTCGCTCCGTTCGTCGACGAAATCATCACCGCACCTCCCGCGCGCTCGGGCGCCTCTTGCGACGATAGTAATCGGCAGACTATGACGGGGCAACTATATATCACGCGGAATATGATAGAAATTCCCGATTGAGTCGATTCTCCCTCCGGCAGCTTGAGACGTTCCTCTGGGTCGCGCGGCTCGTCGTGAACTCGGTCGGGGTCAGTCTCCTCTCGCCGTGCATCCTCGGGGCGGAGATCGAGTGCGGCCTGCTCCGGCGTAGGCCGAGGGAATCGACGACGAGGAGATTGCGACGCGAGAGATTGTGTCTGGATGGCGAGGAAACATGGCCAAATAGGCTTCAGGCGCAGTCAAACCGCCAAAATCAGACAATCCGATGGTGGCTGGAAAATATAGTTCCCCATGAGAGGGTCATATGGTACGATTTTCACGAATTTGGAGGTTATCTGGGGAATGTCGGTTGAAGCTGCTTGCGCTCCCCATGGCGGCCCTCGTTTTCTTCGCTCGCACCAAGCGCAAGATGCCCCTAGTCAAGAACAAACCATAAGCGGGAAATATCGTGGAAAGAGACAGTCCCACGGTTACTACAAGGTTGGAGGTCGACCTCGACGCCCTGCAGGAGAACCTCCGGGAAATCCGCCGCCGGGTCGGAGAGGGAAAAAAGATCATCGCCGCCATCAAGGCCGATGCCTACGGTCACGGCGTCGTCGAGGTGGCGCGGGCACTCGCCGCCGTGGACACATATGCCCTGGCCACGGGGTCCCTCGAAGACGCGGTGGCTGTTCGCCGGTCCGGAAACACGGCCAGGATCCTGATCCTCGGCAACTTGCCGGAGACCGTCCCCGAACTCCTGGGCCACGGCCTGATCCCGTCGGTGGACGGCATGGAAACGGCGCGGGTGGTCGCGGAAACCGCAGACGCTCCGAGCCCGGTGTTCATCAAGGTCGATTGCGGCTACGGCCGCTTCGGCGTGCCCCTCGAGGCGGCCCGGACCTTCGTCGAGGACGTCGCTGCCCTCCCCAACGTCGCTGTAGAGGGCGTCTATACCCACCTGCCCTTCACCGACGCCGCCAGCCGGGACTGGGCCCGGCGGCGGCACGCCGCCTTCGACGGCATGATCGCCGAGCTCGCCGCCTCGGGTCTCGAAATCCCCGTCACCCAAGCCGTCTCCAGCTCGGGGATCGCTGGCGGCGTCACGGACGGTTCCAACGCCGTCGCCCCCGGACACATACTCTACGGGTTGGCCCCGGTGGCTCCCGAGGTGGGCAACATGTCGGGATTCAGGCCGGCGTTGCGGGCCATCGTTACGCGATTGATCCACGTCACGGAACGGGCCGCCGACCGGCCCCCGGAGGCGGACGCCGAGTACCTGCGCCACGGCGTCACCGCCACCGGCATCGTTCCCCTGGGCACCAACGAGGGCTATCGGGGGGCCGAACCGGGAAGGACAGCGGCCATGCTCCTGCACGGCCGGCGAGTCCCCGTGCTTCGAGTGTGCCTGGAAAACACGGTCCTCGATCTGTCCGCCATCGATGCGCCGCTGCCGGGCGAGGAAGTCGTCGCCATGGGCCCTGGCGGCGAGGACGAAATCACCCTCGCGGAAATGGCGCGGTGGTGGGGGTGCAGCCCCCTGAGCGCGCTCATGTCCTTCGACCGCCGCCTTCCGCGCCGTTACGCGGGCGGTGAGTCGGTCTAGGCGCATGTCACCCGGAAGACCGCGCCCAGGGTCCCGTTGCCGGATCCGCATCGCCGTCGATGTCGGCGGCACCTTCACCGACGGCGGTGTTCCTGCCGAGACTGGTCATCGCCTTGTTGTTGATAACCTATGTGGGGCCGCTTTCGACCTGGCTCCCCAGCGTCCTCTTCGCCGATTGAGGGCGTTATCTACGGAGAGCATGAATGAACCACGAGTCGCCCAAGAAGGAGCTGTCCGGCAAAGTGCAGACCGTGCTGGGCCCCGTCGACGCCGATGCCCTGGGCTCGACCTTGACCCACGAGCACCTGTTCAACCAAAATACCCATATCGCCAAGGAGCCGGCGGAAGCGGACGATAGGGCCTTCTTCCACGCCCCCCTCGCCATGGACGTCATGGGGCGCATCCGCTACGGCGGCAAGGTCAATCTCGAAAACTGTCGACTCGATGACGAGGACATCGCCATCGAGGAGGCGGCCTTTTTCAAGCGGGCGGGCGGCGGCACCCTCGTCGATCTCACCAGCATCGGCCTCGGCCGCAACGCTCCGGGCCTTGCGCGCATCGCCCGCGCCACCGGCCTCAACATCGTCATGGGATGTTCCTACTACGTGGAGGAGAACTACCCGCCCGAGTGTCGGGTCGAGACCAAGAGCGAAGACGAGATCGTGGATGATATCGTCGGCGACATCCTCGAAGGCGTCGACGACACCGGCATCCGGGCCGGCATCATCGGCGAGGTCGGCTGTTCCTGGCCCCTGACCGCCAACGAACGCAAGGTCCTCAGGGCCTCTGGGCGGGCGCAAAGGCTCACCGGCGCGCCCCTGACCATTCATCCCGGCCGCCATCCCGAGGCGCCCGCGGAGATCGTCGAGGTCCTTGGCGAGGCGGGAGCCGACCTCGGCCGCACCATCATCGACCATATAGACCGGACCAGCGACCGGAAAGACATTCTCCTGGAC
>JAKZXM010000296.1:0-2859 GCA_047514975.1 Rhodospirillales bacterium | reverse complement strand
TCACAAATGCATACGTTTCACGAATTGAGCCTAAAAAATGAGTGACCCTGGCGTTCGGGACGCTCATTTTCCTGTTTTTCATCACCTCCATCGTCGCTTATCTGCTGACCACCCGTATCCTCGACGATGTCCTGGTCGCGGCCGAGGTCGGCGGACCGGAAAGGGTCACCGCCACGGCGTTGCAGCTGGAACTCAGGCGGAACGCGGGCGAGATACGCGCGCCCGCGCCGCTGGAGCCCGGCCGTCCCGTATTCCCGGCCGATCGCTGGGCACGGCGTTTCGACCAGGCCGTCGGCGTCTTCATCGCGGCGTCGCGAGGCGGCGAGGCGGGTCTGCCGCCGGAGCTCGACCAAGGTCTCGCCGCCCTGCGCGCCTCGGGCCTCGCGGTGCTCGAGGCGAAGCGCGCGCTGGCCGGGGAAATCGCGACGATGGCGAAGACCAACGTCGGGGTGATCGACCGGACCAACGCCTTCCTCGACGGCGAGCTGTCGGCCAAGGGCAGCGGGGCGCGCTTCCGGCGCCAGGCGGTACGGGACCTGACCCTCGCGGTCGAGGCCTTGCGTGGCGTCATGGCGGCTTACGTCCGCGCCGGCGGCGCGCCCTACCGGGAGGCGCTGCGGCGGGTCCAGCTGGCGAACGAGACACTCGCCGACCGCTTCGCGGCCGACTGGATCCCGGCGCCGGAGCGGGCCTGGCATGCCGCCATGGCCGAGGACCTGTTGGCGGTGCCGGGTTCCGTCGAGGCCGTCGCCGGGGCGACGGAAGCGCACCGGGCGCGTCTCCGCTCGTTCGAGGACGGTTTGAAGCGGCTCGACGCGGTCCTCGGCAAGGCGGTGACCTCCAGGAACAAGCAGGCGAAAATGGCGGCGGACCGGGAGGTCGCCGAGTCCACTCGACTGCTGATCCTGTTCCTCGGCTTGATGACGGTGATCGGCGGCATCGTCGGCGCCACCACGGGCATATTGCTGATCCGCCGTCTGGTGCGCCCCGTGGATCTCCTGACCGAGGGCGCCACGGCGATGGCCCGGGGCGACCTCGACCACCGCATCGTGCTGGAGGACGACGACGAGTTCGGCCGTCTGGCCAAGACCATCAACTGGATGACGGAGAAGCGCCAGCGCTCGGAGGAAGCGCTGCGTCTGGCCGTCAACCGGGATGCGCTGACCGGCCTCCCCAACCGCGTCGTCTTCCTGCAGCGGCTGGGGGAGGCGCTCAATACCGCCGAGCGGATCGATCGCATGGCCACGCTGCTCATGTTGGACCTGGACCATTTCAAGGACGTCAACGACACGCTCGGCCATCCGGTCGTCGACGAGCTGTTGAAGCAGGTCTCCGAGCGGCTGGTCAACTGCGTGCGCCAGTCGGACACGGTCTCGCGCCTCGGCGGCGACGAGTTCGCCATCGTGCAGACCAGTCTCAATTCGGCCTACGGCGTCGAGGTGCTGTCGCGGCGGATCATCAACGAGATCTCGCAACCCTTCGACATCGACGGCGAGCGCATCTTCACCGGCACCAGTATCGGCATCACGCTGTTCCCGAACGACGGCACCGACGGCGATGCCCTGATCAAGAACGCCGACCTGGCGCTTTACCGGGCGAAGCAGGAAGGCCGCAACACCTACGCGCTTTACGACGCGGACATGAACGCCGAGATCCAGGACCGCAAGGCCCTGGAGATCGACCTTCGCGCGGCCCTCGACAACGACGACCTGTTCCTCAACTTCCAGCCGAAGATCGACGTCGAGAGCGGCAGGGTGATCGGCGCCGAGGCCCTGGTGCGCTGGTATCACGAGCAGCGCGGCATGGTCTCGCCCGCCGCCTTCATCCCGGTCGCCGAGCAGTCCGGCCTGATCATCCAGATCACCAACAAGGTGTTGCGGATGGTCTGCGAGCAGCTGAAGGAATGGCGCGAGGGCGGGCTGCCGGAACTGAAGATCTCGTTCAACCTCTCGCCGGCCGATTTCCGCCGCGACAATCTGCCGGAACTGGTGACGTCGGCGCTCGCCGAGTTCGGCGTGCCGCATTCCCAGATCGAGCTGGAGATCACCGAGGGCATGGTGATGAGTTCCGCCGACCGGGTCTATGAAATGTTGGACGAGTTCCGCCGGGAGGGGATCTCGCTGGCGATCGACGATTTCGGCACCGGCTATTCCTCCATGGCCTATCTGATGCGTTACCCGATCGACAATCTGAAGATCGACCAGGCCTTCATCCGCAACCTCGAGGCCGGCAACGAGAACGCCTCAATCACCAAGGCGATCATCAACCTGGCGCACAGCCTCAACCTGAAGGTGGTGGCGGAGGGCGTGGAGACCGCCGACCACTACGTTTTCCTGCGCGAGCACGGCTGTGACGAGGCCCAGGGCTACTGGATCAGCCGACCGTTGCACGCCGCCGCCTATCGCGACTTCGTCGTGGCCCATTTCGGCGACGACGAAGGGCCGCCGGCGGCGGAATTTCCATCCTCGAAGCAGGCGTCCGCCGATTGAGCGGGCCGGGTTGGATCCGAGGCGCCGGCGTGCAATCTCGAAACGGTTTCGATACCGGGCGGGGGACGGGGAAAGCGTTCCGGATCGCGCCGTTCGGGGCGTTCGGGGCGGGTTCTCGCGGAAAAGCCCGCCTGGAGACCGTGAAATGCCCACCCGATGCCGCTTTTGGCCGCGCCGCGCGGCGTCGGGCGGCCGCGCGCGGGAGCGGGCGCCGGCGGCGGGGTCCTGATGTCTGAGTGTCTGGCCCGAAAAGAGTTGAGTGATTTCAGTCAGTTGTGATTCACTGTTTGTATTTAGCAACCAGGGAGACACAACATGTGGACCAAAATCACTCGCCCGAAGTATGAACGCGACCTGCTGCGCTACGCAA
>JAKZXM010000295.1:0-3336 GCA_047514975.1 Rhodospirillales bacterium | reverse complement strand
GTCTTGACCGCGTCCATGCGGCCGAGCGCCACCACCTCGCCGGCGCCGGCGGACGTCACCTTGTCGTGTTTGCCGCCCGCGAACCCGACGAGGCTGCCCACGCGGGCGCCATCCAGCGTCATGCCGTCGGTGATCGTTCCCCGCCAGATCCGGGCGATGGACAGCTTTCCGGTGTGGGCCGCGTGCAGGGTCTTGAAGACGTGCGCGAGCGCGTCCGCCCCCGATGCGTCGATGCCGAGACGTTCGGCCGCGCGTCCCGCGTCCGGCACCTCGTGGCGAAGCGCCTTCAAGAGCCGGTGGATACCGTGGCCCTGGAGCGCCGAGCCGAAGAAGACGGGGACCACCAGGCCGGCGCCGAAGGCGCGGGCGCAAATCGCGTGGAGATCGGTGCTCGGCGGCACCGTGTCCTCGAGCAGTTGCTCGAGCAGGGCGTCGTCGTGGTCGGCGAGCGATTCGAGGGTCTCGGTGCGCACGGCGTCCAGCCGCGCCGGAGGCGGATCGGGAACCGTGATCTCCTCGGAATCCGCGTCCGCCTTCCATGCGTAGGCCTTGCCCGAGACCAGGTCCACGTAGCCGGTGGTATCCTCGCCGGTGCGGATCGGATATTCGCGAAGGACGAAGGGGTGGTCCGAGAGATCTTTAAGCGCCGCGACCGTGTCGTCCAGGTTCGCGTCGGGGGTGTCCATCTTGTTGACGAACAGGATGTGCGGGATCTTGCGTTCGCCCAGGAACCGGAGCACCGGCGCGACCGCGAGCGCCTTTTCCGGTTGCGGCTCGCACACCACGACGGCCGCGTCGGCGGCGGTCAGCGCGTTGTAAGCGTCCTGGGCGAGCTCGATGTTTCCGGGACAGTCGATGAAGCTCCACCGCTCGTCCAGATAGTCGGCGCTGGCGACGTTAAGCTCGGTGCTCATCTTGCGCACGCGCGCTTCGGGCGAGGCGTCGCCGGCCGAGCTGCCCTCGACCACGCTGCCCTTGCGGCCGATCGCGCCGGCGGCGAACAGCATTCCTTCCAGGAGCGTTGTCTTTCCGCTCGAGTACGAGCCGACGAGGACCGCGCAACGCGGCCCGGATGGCGCCTTGGTGGTCATTTCGCCCTCCCGGGGACCCGTTCGTTCGAATCCTAGAGCGGATCACGTTTGGTTGGAGCCGCGCGCGGCTCCCGCGACCCAACGCAAGGTAAAGCCCCAGGGCGCGGATACAAGGAAAATTCGGATTCCCCCGGGCCGCGCCGCCGGCGCGGCGGAGCGACACCCGGCTTTGCGTAGAGCGGTTCCGATCGATCGCGCCGATCCGCTCGACCTCGATAGTGTAGACCAGATTCACGCGCCCGCTGGATCGCGACTAAGCGATTCCGAGCGACCGCGATCTGACCTACTTCAGCGCCGCCATGGCGCGCTGGATCCGCCGGCAGGCCTCTTCGAGGGTCTCGGTCGCCGTCGCGTAAGAGATGCGGAAATAGGGCGACAGCCCGAAGGCCGCGCCCTGGACGGCGGCAACGCCCTCGGCGTCCAGCAGATACGTCACCACGTCCTCGTCGGTCTCGATCTTCTTTCCCTCGGGCGTCGAGCGGCCGATCACGCCCGCGCACGACGGAAAGACGTAGAACGCGCCTTCGGGGCGGGCGCAGCGAAGCCCGTCGGCCTGGTTGAGCATCGAGACCACGAGGTCGCGGCGCTCCTTGAAGACGGCGTTGTTGTGCTCGAGGAAGTCGAGCGGCCCGTCGAGCGCGGCGATGGTCGCGGCCTGGGTGATGGAGCTGGTGTGGGTGAAGCTTTGCCCCTGGATCTTGTTGATGGCGCCGATCAGCTCGGCCGGCCCGCCCCCGTAACCCAGCCGCCAGCCGGTCATGCAATAGGCCTTGGAGACGCCGTTGATGGTAAGCGTGCGCTCGTGCATGCGGGGCTCGACCTGGGCCGGCGTGACGAAGGCGAAGTCGTCGTAGGCGATGTGTTCGTAAATATCGTCGCTCATCACCCAAACGTGGTCGTGGCGCACGAGAACGTCGGTGATCGCCTTCATCTCGTCTCGGCCGTAGCCGGCCCCGGACGGGTTCGAGGGCGAGTTCAGGATCAGCCACTTGGTGCGGGGCCCGATTGCGGCCTCGAGCGCCGCGGCCTTCAGCTTGAAGCCGTCTTCGGGTTTGCACTCGACGATCACGGGCTTGCCTTCGGCGAGAACGGTGATGTCAGGGTACGACACCCAGTAGGGCGCCGGGATAATCACCTCGTCGCCCGCATCGAGCGTCGCCATCAGGGCGTTGTAGAGGACGCTCTTGGCACCGCAGCCGACCGTGATCTGGTCGCGCGAGTACGCGAGCCCGTTCTCGCGCGCGAACTTGCGCGCGATCGCGTCGCGCAGCTCGGGCGTGCCGTTGACCGGCGTGTAGCGGGTCTCGCCCCGGTCCATGGCGGCCTTGGCGGCCTCGCGGATGTGGGCCGGGGTGTCGAAGTCCGGCTCGCCGGCGCCAAGCCCGATCACGTCGCGGCCCTCGGCCGCGAGATTGCGCGCCTTCTGGGTGACGGCGATGGTGGGGCTCGGCTTGATGCGCTTCAGGCGGGCGGCAACTAGGGACATGGCGGAAACACCCTCTTGGTTGACGTTCGCGCAATGCGCGCGCGCCTGCGCGAACCGCACCAACCCTATGCCGACGGCGCGACCGGCGCAACGCGCGCGCAGGCGACTTCCAAGCCCTGGCAATCGCCCCATCCTTGCGCCACACTGGCGCGGCGATGACCCACGCATCCACCCTCTTCATGCCCGAGAAGCGCCCGCCGGTGGAATCGGGCGAGCGCTTCAAGCTCACGTCCGAGTTCCAGCCCGCCGGCGACCAGCCGGAAGCCATTACCGAGCTCGCGGCCGGCATCCGGGCCGGCGAGGGCGACCAGGTGCTTCTGGGTGTTACCGGGTCGGGCAAGACATTCTCCATTGCCCACGTCATCGAGCACATCCAGCGCCCAACCCTGGTGCTGGCGCCCAACAAGACGCTGGCCGCCCAGCTTTACGGCGAGATGAGGACCTTCTTCCCCGACAACGCCGTCGAGTACTTCGTCTCCTATTACGACTACTACCAGCCCGAGGCCTACGTGCCGCGCACCGACACCTACATCGAGAAGGACGCCTCGGTGAACGAGCAGATCGACCGCATGCGCCATTAGGCGACCCGGGCGCTCCTGGAGCGACCCGACGTGGTGATCGTCGCCTCGGTCAGCTGCATTTACGGCATCGGCGCGGTCGAGACCTACGCGCAGATGGTGATCTCGCTCAGGACCGGCGACGCCGTCGAGCGCGCCGACTTGCTGGCGCGCCTGGTCGCGCTCCAGTACCGGCGTAACG
>JAKZXM010000294.1:0-9376 GCA_047514975.1 Rhodospirillales bacterium | reverse complement strand
CTCGCCGCAAAATCGGGGTCGGCAAAAATGCTGTGATGCTGGCCGACGATCTCGTCGAGGCCGTAGCCCATTATCGACAGGAAGTTCTCGTTCGCAGACAGGACCGTACCGTCCAGCTCGAATTCGATCACAGACTGCGATCTACTGATCGCCTCGACTTGTCCCAATAGGTTCTCGTAGTCAAGATCTTGGTCTTTGTTGGTTGATTTCGAGCTCATAGTCTGCCTTTCACTCATATGATCAGGCCAATCCATGATGATCAATTTACCAGGTATGTTTCACCATCGCGTTTGCCCCTGGTCACTCGGAATTTTTGGCTTACATCAACCTTACAGAGATACTTGGGAGTACTCCGCCGTCCGTACAACTGAATTCTTGGGTCGGACGGCGCGGATGTTTTGTCACTGTCAAAGCCGCCTTATTAGGCAATTGCCTAAATGTTAGGCGCGCACCAAACCCACGGTGACCGCTGATTTACCCCGATTGTGGCGGTTTCCCGGCCTTTCCCTCGGTCGGTGACGGTTGGCACGATCCATGCGCTATTTTAATGGCCAACAGGACCGGTCCCGGCGCCCCCGGACCGGCCGCACACCCGAGAGGCATCCGTCGATGAAGAAGATCGAAGCCATCATCAAGCCGTTCAAGCTGGACGAGGTAAAAGAAGCCCTCGACGAGGTCGGCCTACAGGGCATCACCGTCCTGGAAGCCAAGGGTTTCGGCCGCCAGAAGGGCCACACCGAGCTTTACCGAGGCGCCGAATACGTGGTCGATTTCCTGCCCAAGGTGAAGATCGAGTTGGTTCTCGAGGACCAATTGGTCGAGCGCGCCATCGAGGTCATTCAGCAGGCCGCCTACACGGGCCGTATCGGCGACGGCAAGATATTCGTCTCCACGATCGAAGAAGCCGTCCGCATTCGCACCGGCGAGCGCGGCACGGAAGCCATCTGACGAAGACCAGGAATAAGGAGGCCCATCAATGACCCTCAAATGCACATCGCCCGCCGACGTGTTCAAGTGTCTCAAGGACAACGAGATCAAGTTCGTCGACCTTCGCTTCACCGACCCGCGCGGCAAGTGGCAGCACCTCACCATGACGTCGGAATTCATCGACGACGCGTCGTTCGTCGACGGCATTATGTTCGACGGCTCCTCCATCGCCGGTTGGAAGGCGATCAACGAATCGGATATGGCGCTGATCCCCGACCCGTCCACGGCGGTGATGGACCCCTTCTCGGCCCAGGCCGCCATGATCTTGGTCTGCGATGTGCTGGAGCCATCGACCGGCCAGCCCTATTCGCGCGATCCGCGCTCGGCGGCGCGGCGCGCCGAGGCCTACCTCGGCACGACGGGCATCGGCGATACCGCTTATTTCGGTCCCGAGGCCGAGTTTTTCGTCTTCGACGACGTGCGCTTCGACGTCTCCATGAACAACACTTTTTATGCCATCGAGTCCGACGAGGGACCCCATGTCAGCGGCAAAATCCTGCCCGAGGGAAACGTCGGCCACCGGCCGCCGCCCAAGGGCGGCTACTTCCCCGTGCCGCCGGTCGATTCGATGTCCGATCTGCGCGCCGAGATGATCACCACCATGCAGGAGATGGGACTCGAGATGGAGAAACACCATCACGAGGTGGCGCCCAGCCAACATGAGCTCGGCATCAAGTTCGCGCCGCTGCTGCGCTCTGCCGACAACCTTCAGATCTACAAGTATTGCGTGCATATGGTGGCCCACACCTATGGCAAGACGGCGACGTTCATGCCCAAGCCCGTGATCGACGACAACGGATCGGGCATGCACACCCACCAGTCCATCTGGAAGGGCGGCGTGCCGACCTTTGCCGGATCGAGCTACGCCGATCTTTCCGAAACGGCGCTCTACTACATCGGCGGCATCATCCAGCACGCCAAGGCGGTGAACGCGTTCACGAACCCGTGCACGAACAGCTACAAGCGGCTGATTCCCGGCTTCGAGGCGCCGGTGCTGCTGGCGTACTCGGCGCGCAACCGCTCGGCCGCGTGCCGGATCCCGTTCACGGCCGAGCCCGGCGGCAAGCGGGTCGAGGTCCGCTACCCCGACCCGACGGCGAACCCCTATCTGGCGTTCGCGGCCATGCTCATGGCGGGCCTCGACGGGATTCGCAACCGCATCCAACCAGGCGATCCCATCGACAAGAACCTCTACGACCTGCCGCCCGAGGAGCTGAGCGACGTCCCCACCGTTTGCGGCTCATTGCGCGAAGCCCTCGATTCCCTGGACGCCGACCGCGACTTCCTGAAGCAGGGCGACGTGTTCTCGGACGACCTCATCGACGGCTACCTCGCGCTCAAGTGGGAGGAAGTCTACAACTTCGAGCACACCCCGCATCCGGTCGAGTTCCAGATGTACTACTCGTCGTGACCGCGGCGTGCTGGCGCTGCCCAGGGACGCATCACTCGAACAGGGTTTCGATGTCGCGGGCGCCGTGCAGGACGCGTTCGATCACGAGCGATTCTTCGTGGACGGAATAGAAGACGAGATAGTCCCGCGTCGGGAACCGCCGGAGATCGGCCGCGATTTCGGGGCCCGCCGCCCCGATTAGCGGAGACGCGCGCAACAACTCGAACAGCCCCGTCAAATGGTCGATAAGCGCGTCCGCCGCGCCCGAATCGTCACGCGCAATATGGAGCCAGATCGTTTCGAGGTCGTCGGCGGCCTTGGGCCGAAGGCGGAGCGCCTTCACCCGTTCGGATCGGCTTGGGCCTCCAAGGCGGCGCGAGCGCGGCGCTTGATCGCTTGCGCATCGTAGTCGACGGGCTCGCCGCTGGCGCGAGCCTGCGCGATCTCGTTGCGCAGCCCGGCGAGGCGGAGCTCACGCTCCTCGAGCAGCCGGAGCGCCTCGCGAACCACCTCGCTCGCGGACTTGAACCGTCCTGATGCGACCGCGTCGGCGACGAACTTCTCGATATGCCGGTTCAGGGACACGTTCATGCCATCAATCTCCTTCTAGACACACCCTGAATAACACAAATTGAACAAATTATGTTATTTCGTCAAAAGGCGTGGATGGCCGGGACTCCTCGGCTCTGGTTCGAGAGATAGCCGCTCGTCGCCCGTGGCCGAGGTGGGACGCGAATCCACCGCGCCCGCCTAGCGCCCCGGCACGGAGACGACCATCTCGCGCCCGCCGTAGCCGTCCGCCTTGTCGCGGGCGCGAACGCGGACGGTGCGGATCGCTTGCCCGATTCGCACGCCCGAAAGGCCGCGCGTGAACGGCTGCTCGTCCACGTGGGGGTGCAGAAGCACGCGCGCGCCCAGCACCGCGCCGTCGGGCGCCACGACCTCCCACAGATCGGCGTAGTGGTCCCAACCGGTATCGGCGTGGCGGACCGCGACGTCAAAGCGGAACGTCCCGTCACCGCTTGCGCGAACGTCCACGGCGACCACGTCCGCCTCGCCCGCGAGCGCGTTCCCAAAGGCGGTCCCGAGCCAGAGCGCGCCCACGGCGATTAGGCGCCCGAGGCGGCGTGCGGCGCCCCACCTCGCCTCAGTCCGGGACCTTGCGCTTTTTTCCCTGGTCATCGACGGCGACATAGGTGAACACCCCTTGGGTGACCTTGATGCCGGGCGGCTCGGCGAGGCGACGCTGGACCCAGCTCTCGACCCCGATCGTGATCGAGGTGTTGCCGACCTTCGAGACCTCGGCGTATACGGAAACCAAGTCTCCGACACGGACCGGATGATGGAACTTCATCGACTGTACGGCTACGGTGGCGACGCGACCGCGGGCGCGCCACCAGGCGGTCATGCCGCCGGCGAAGTCCATCTGCGACATGATCCAGCCGCCGAAGATGTCGCCGACCGCGTTCGTGTCGCGCGGCCGCGCCACCGTCCGGATCGCCAACTCGCCCTGCGGCGCCGTTTGCGCCTCGGCCATGTTCGAGTCCCGTCTGACCACAAGATGTTGTTATTCGAACGATCTTAGATACTGTATCATGGCCCGCAACGACAACACCAACGTTCGTGGAAAAACCCGCGGGGAGCCGCGCATGGGTGAAGCCGCCGATCTGTTCGAGGCCGCCGCCAAGAAGACGTCGAGCCGTTACGAGGCCAGGGACATCGAGGTCCTGGAAGGCCTGGAGCCGGTGCGCAAGCGTCCCGCCATGTACATCGGCGGCACCGACGTCGACGCCATGCATCACCTGGCCGCCGAGCTCCTGGACAACGCCATGGACGAAGCGGTGGCGGGACACGCGAGCCGGATCGAGCTCGAGATCGCGGACGATCAGACCGTCACCGTCCGCGACAACGGCCGCGGCATTCCCGTCGACCCCCATCCCAAGTTCAAGGGGAAGTCGGCCCTCGAGGTCATCCTCACGACCCTGCATTCGGGCGCCAAGTTCGGCGGCGCGGCGTATCACACCTCGGGCGGCCTCCACGGGGTCGGTCTTTCGGTGGTCAACGCGCTATCGGACCGGCTCACCGTCGAGGTTGCCCGCGAGCGCGCCCTTTGGACCCAGAGCTATCGTCGCGGAAAGCCGCAAACGCCTTTGCGCAAGAAGGGCGCGGTCAATAACCGCCGGGGAACGACGGTCGCCTTTCACGCGGACCCCGAAATCTTCGGCGAAAATGCCCGCTTCCGCCCGGCCCAGCTCTATCGCATGGCGCGCTCGAAGGCGTATCTTTTCCGCGGCGTCGAGATTCGCTGGATCTGCGCGCCGGCCCTCGTGGACGCGCGCGATGCCGTGCCGGCGAGCGACACCTTGTGTTTTCCCGGCGGCCTCGTCGAATACCTCTCCGTCACGCTGGGCGATCGCGGGAGGCTGAGCCCCGAGCCGTTCGCCGGTCAGGCGACGCTGAACGGCGACAGCGGGCGGATCGAGTGGGCCGTCGTTTGGCCCGACGACGAGGACTCGTTCTTCCGATCGTATTGCAACACGGTGCCGACGCCGCAAGGCGGATCCCACGAACAGGCGCTCAAGACCGCGCTCGGCCGCGGCCTGAAGGCTTACGGCGAGCTCGTCAACAACAAGCACGCCGCGCGCCTGAGCGCGGACGACGTGCTTGGCGGCGCCTGCGTCATGCTGTCGGCCTTCCTGAAGAACCCGCAGTTCCAGGGGCAGACGAAAGAGAAGCTTGCCTCGCCCGAGGCGGCGCGGATGATCGAGCCGGTCGTGCGCGACCATTTCGACCACTGGCTTTCGGGCGATCCACGGACGGCCGCGGAATTGCTCGGGCGCGCGCTCGAAAAGGCCGACGAGCGCCTTCGGCGGCGCCGCGACCGCGAAACCAAACGCGCGTCCGCGACCCGGCGCCTCCGGCTTCCCGGAAAGCTCACCGATTGCACGCACGCGGCTTCCGAAGGGACCGAGATCTTCCTCGTCGAGGGAGATTCCGCCGGCGGGTCCGCCAAGCAGGCCCGCAACCGCGCGACCCAGGCCGTGCTGCCGTTGCGCGGCAAGATCCTGAACGTGGTCAGCGCGTCGGCCGACAAGCTCGACGCCAACAGCGAGCTCAAGGACCTTGTCGAGGCGCTTGGCTGCGGCGCGGGCGAGCGCTACGACGATGAGGCGCTGCGCTACGAACGCGTGATCATCATGACGGACGCCGACGTGGACGGCGCCCATATCGCCTCGCTTCTTATGACGTTCTTCTTTAAACAAATGATTAAACTAATTGAAAACAAACATCTTTATATAGCGCTCCCGCCCCTCTATCGAATTTCGCAAGGCGCCAAGACGGTATTCGCCCGGGACGAGGCGCACAAGGACGCGCTTCTCGGAACCGTGTTCAAGGGATCGCAAAAGGTGGAGATGAGCCGGTTCAAGGGCCTGGGCGAAATGCCGTCGGCGCAGCTCAAGGAAACGACCATGGACCCGGCCACACGGACCCTGTTACGCGTCGTCTTGCCCGAGGGCGGCGCGGACGGTGCCGAGGCGGAGAAGGACGACGGCGCCGGAGGAACGACCCGAACGCGCAGCCTCGATCCGGAAACCGCCGCCCTGGTCGAGCGGCTGATGGGCCGCAAGCCGGAATTGCGCCTCGCCTATATCCAGGAGCACGCCCGCTTCGTCGACCAGATCGACGCGTAAGCGCGCCCATCTAGACCAGATTCGCGTGGTCGGTCGGATTCGCTTAAGCGCGATCCGCTCTAGGCCCGCCGCCAAGGCTTGCGGCGGCGCCTCGGCGCACCCATTTATTCTGGGGGTCGTTGTGATGCGACGAACCATTTTCAAATTTGGCGGATGGCGGGCGTTGCCGCGGGCGGGCGCGGTTGCGGGGCTCGCGCTGCTCTCGGCGTGCGGCGCCGATATAAGCCAGGCGTTCGTGCACCGCTCGGGTGTTCCGTCGGCCTTCAGCCATGGCGCCGGCGGGCGCGATATGCGGACCGTGATCCTCGGCAACCCCTTCGCGTTGCCCAAGGACGAGGCGGACGAGGCGGTCATCGATTCCATTCAGGGGATGAACAACGGTCCGGTCACCCATTTCACGACCCGGCCGTCGGCGGACGCGCGCGCGCCGTACCGGATCGTGATCCTGTTCGAGCCGCCGAAGACGCCCGTCTATCGGCATCTTTGCGGTGATGCGGCGGCGCTTCAATCGGCGGCGCGCGACGGCCGGCTCCGCGTCTCGATCGCGTTCTGCGTGAACGACTCGCTTTATGCCCACGTGGACAGCAGCATCCCCAGTACCGACTCACCGCACGATCCGGCCTTTCGCAAGATGATGGCGCGGGCGACGTTCCTGCTGATCCCGTCCGTGGATCCCACCACCGCCGGCGACGACGCGTGCGAGGCTCCCGCGATCTGCCCCTAATCGCGGATCAGGGGAACAAGGCTTCATGCGTGAGTCCGGCGGTCTCGGGAAAGCCGCACATCACGTTCATGTTCTGCAGCGCCTGGCCGGCCGCCCCCTTCACCAGGTTGTCGATCACCGTGAGCACGATGGCGCGGCCCGGCAGCCGGTCGGCGTGGACCCCGATCAGGCAGTGGTTCGAGCCGCGCACGTGCCGGGTCGCCGGCACCGCGCCCGCATCCAGCACGCGCACGAACGGCTCGTCCCGGTAACGCCCGCCCAGCGCCTCCCGCAAATCCTCGGCGTCGGCGCCCGGCGCGAGGCGGACGTAGATGGTCGAAAGGATCCCCCGGTTCATGGGCATCAGGTGGGGCGTAAAGTTGACCGTTACGGCGGCGCCCGCCGCTTGCGAGAGCCCTTGCTCGATCTCGGGCGCGTGGCGGTGCGACGCCACGCCGTAAGCGTGAACCCCCTCGCCCACTTCGGCGAACAGCATGGCCTCGGTGGCGGCGCGTCCGGCGCCCGTGACCCCCGACTTGGCGTCGATGATGATGTCGTCCGTCGCGATCATCCCGGCCTCGATGAGCGGGATCAGGGGAAGCTGGGCCGAGGTGGGATAGCAGCCCGGATTGGCGACCAGGCGGGCGCCGGCGATCGCCTCGCGGGCGATCTCGGTTAGGCCGTAGACCGCTTCGGTCTGCAGCTCGGGCGCGCGATGCGCTTGGCCGTACCATTGGGCATAGACGTCGACGTCCGCCAAGCGGAAGTCCGCCGAGAGATCGACCACCTTGAGGTTCCGGGGCAGGCCCGCCACCACGTCGTGGGTGGTGCCGTGGGGAAGACAGCAGAACGCGAAATCCACTTGGTCCCAATCGACGGCCTCGAGACGGACGAGCGGCGGCAACGCGATACCGCCCAAGTGGGGAAAAACCTGGTCCATGCGCGCGCCCGCCCTGCGCTCGGCGGTCAACGCGACGATGCGTGCATACGCGTGGCCGACAAGCAGGCGGACGAGTTCGGCGCCCGTGTATCCGCTGGCGCCGAGGACGGCGACATCGACCTTGTTCGACTTTGCGTTCATGATCCCTTCCCTCCCCTCGCAAGAGGGTGGTGCGCGGGCGTCCTTGCGAACGCCCGTCCGACTGAATACCGATTATAGGGCGCGCGTCTAGCGCTTGGAGAACTGGAAGCTTCGTCGGGCCTTTCGTCGCCCGTACTTCTTGCGCTCGACGACGCGGGCGTCGCGTGTCAGAAATCCGCCCTTTTTCATGGCGGGTCGAAGCCCCGGCTCGTAAAGCGTCAGCGCCTTGCTGATCCCGTGGCGCACGGCGCCCGCCTGGCCGGAAAGGCCGCCGCCGCGGACCGTGCAGATCACGTCGTACTGCTTCTCGCGCTCGGCGACCTGGAACGGCTGATGGATGAGCATCCGCAGAACCGGCCGGGCGAAATAGGTGTCCTGATCGCGTCCGTTGACCGTGATGGTCCCGATACCGGGCTTGATCCACACCCGCGCGACCGCGTTCTTGCGCTTGCCGGTCGCGTACGCCCGGCCCTGGGCGTCGATCTTCGGCTCCGTCACCGCCTCGGGCTCCGCCGGTCCCCTGATCTCGGCGAGCTCCTTCAAATCCTCGAGCGTCCGGGTTTCCTCGGCCATGATTTCAGACACCACGCTTGTTCTTGGGATTCATCGCCGCGACGTCGAGAACCTCGGGCTGCTGCGCCACGTGCGGGTGATCGGGACCCGCATAAACGTGAAGCTTGCGCATCTGCTCCCGGCCGAGGGGGTTGCGGCTGATCATCCGCTCAACCGCCTTGACGATGAGGCGCTCGGGATGCTTGCCGTCGCGAATCTCGCCCGCGGTCCGGCTCTTGATCCCGCCCGGAAATCCCGTATGCCAATAGTGGCGTCGATCGCTCAGCTTGCGACCCGTCAAGTGCACCTTCTTCGCGTTGACCACGATGATATTGTCGCCGCAGTCGATGTGCGGGGTGTACATGGGCTTGTGCTTGCCGCGAAGGCGCATGGCGAGAACGCTCGCAAGGCGGCCGAGGACGACGCCTTCGGCGTCGACCACGAACCACTTCTTGTCAACCTCGGAAGGCTTCGCCGAGTACGTCTTCATGTGGCAATCCGAAATTTGGCAATCCGAATTTTGGCGAACCGAAACGTTCGCCCCGCTCGCCCGCCGAGGGAAGCGAAACGCGTTGGACGGCGGCGCAGTATGGCGAAGGCGACGCGCGTGTCAATCGAAGAAATCCGTTTGCGAACGGATACTTAAGTGTACGGTACTATTTTACCGTCCGTCGGCGCCCGTCCCCGCCGCATCGCCGGACGATGAACGGCCGGGCCGCCGCCCGGCGGGCGAATACCCCCTTGCCTTGGGTCGCGGAAACGCAGCAAAGTGTGGCGCAACGAGGCAAGCCAAGGGAACAGGGAGATCATGACCGCGAACGCGAGTCCTCGGCCGGACGAGCCGATCGTGCTGCACGACGCAGCCGACGGCGTCGCGACCCTCACCATGAACCGCCCCGCCGCCCGAAACGCGCTGTCGATGGACTTGATGGCGGCCATGATGGACGCGTTGAAGGCGATCGGTGCGGATG
>JAKZXM010000293.1:0-2810 GCA_047514975.1 Rhodospirillales bacterium | reverse complement strand
AACGCCCACATCCTGCCGAGGTGGCTCGTGGGCGTCGAGCCGACCGGGCATCAATACCCGACCACGCTGTGGGTGGAGACTTGGCGGACGGCTCCCTGAAGCCGCGGCCCCCGGGACTTCGACGACCGTCCCCAGCACCATGATCCAATACCTCGCCGGACGCATCGCGCAGTCCCTGGTCGTGCTCGGGGTCATGTCGTTCGTGATCTACGCCTTGATGGGCCTGATGCCCGGCGATCCCGTCGATCTGATGATCAGCGCCGATCCCGACGTGACGCCGGCCGACGCCGCGAGGCTGCGGGCGCTCTACGGCCTCGACCGCCCGGTGACGGAGCGTTACGGCAACTGGCTGAGCGCCGCGCTGGCGGGCGATCTCGGCTATTCGCGCACCCACGCGCGCCCGGTCCTCGACGTGCTGTGGCCGGCGCTCGGCAACACGGCCCGGCTTCTGAGCGCGGCATTGATCCTCTCGCTGGCGATCGGGCTTTCGGCCGGTATCATCGCCGCCACCCGCCCCCACTCGAAAATCGATTACACCATCAACCTGCTGGCGTTCGCCGGCGTCTCGGTGCCGGCATTCTGGCTCGCGCTCCTGCTGATCATCGTCTTCGCCGTCATGCTCGGGATCCTGCCCGCGGGCGGAACCGGCGCGCTCGCGGGCGGCGGTTTCTGGGAAGGCGCGCGCTTCGCCGTCCTGCCCGTCGCCAGCCTCACCCTC
The DNA here is from genome assembly GCA_047514975.1 of Rhodospirillales bacterium. Classification (GTDB taxonomy): domain Bacteria; phylum Pseudomonadota; class Alphaproteobacteria; order Rhodospirillales; family JASLLV01; genus JASLLV01. Next base: position 2,092 of record JAKZXM010000293.1, on the reverse strand, counting down.
GCCAGTATCGGCGGCCACACCCGGTATGCGCGCGCCGCCATGATCGAGACCTTGCGCCAGGACTTCGTCCGCACCGCGCGCGCCAAGGGGTTGAGCCGCGCGCGGGTGGTCGTCGGCCACGCGCTGCGCAACGCCATGATCCCGGTTGTGACCATCGTCGCGCTCGAGTTCGGTTACCTCTTTTCGGGCGCCCTGATCACCGAGACCGTCTTCGCCTTCCCGGGCATGGGCAAGCTCATCTACGACGCCATCATGGGCAACGACTTCAATCTCGCCCTGGTGGCGTTGCTGTTCGCGACCATGCTGACGCTGCTGGGCAACTTCCTCGCCGACGCGGCCTACGTGTGGCTCGACCCCCGCATCAGCTTTCGGAGCGTCGCGGAATGAGCGCGCACGCCCTGCTTCGACCCGCCATCGAGCGGTTCGTCCGCCACCGCCTGGCCATGGGCAGCGCGGCCATGCTCGGCCTGGTCGCGCTCGCGGCGGCGGCGGCACCCCTGGTCGAGCACGCGCTTGGCGCGAGCGCCGCGACGGTCGATCTCTTCGGCCGCTTCGCGCCCGCCTCGCCCGCCCATCCGCTGGGAACCGACGAGCTGGGGCGCGACGTGCTGGTGCGATTGCTGTACGGCGGGCGGGTGTCGCTCTTCGTCGGCTTGACCGCGGCTCTCGTGGCCGCCTGCGTCGGGACCGTGGTGGGGCTGATTGCCGGGTATCTGGGTGGGCGGATCGATGCGCTTTTGATGCGGATCACCGACAGCGTGATCGCGCTGCCGCTGCTGCCGCTCCTCATCGTGCTCGCGGCGCTGGATTTGGAAAAGCTGGGGTTTTCGCCCCATGCCGCGGCGTCGGAAAATGCGAGCCTCTATCGCATCGTCGTGATCGTCGCGGTCGCGGGATGGACCACGGTCGCGAGGCTGGTGCGTGCGAGCGCGCTGGCGCTGCGCCAGCGGCCGTTCGTCCTCGCCGCCCAGGCGCAAGGCGCCGGTCCGATCCGAATCATGATGGTGCACGTGCTGCCGAACTTAGCCACGCCGATCATCGTCGCGACCACCCTTGCGGCGGGACAGATCATCCTTTTGGAATCGGTGCTCAGCTTCCTCGGGCTCGGCATCCAGCCGCCGATCCCGAGCTGGGGCAATCTTCTCACCAACGCCCAGGAGCTGATCTGGTCGTCGCCGGCCTTGGCCTTCTACCCGGGCATCATGATCTTCGCGACGGTGATCGCGTTCAACTTCCTGGGCGACGGGTTGCAGGAAGCCCTCGACCCAAGAGCGGAAAGGCGCTGACCCTCAGAGCCGGTCAGGCTCGGGCAACTCGGCGAGGCGCGCCGCGATCTCGGCGCCCGTGGGCAGGCTGGGCTGGGCACCGGTGGCCGCGCAGGCGAGCCCGCCCGCGACGCTCGCGCGCCGCAACGCCTCGATGACCTCGATCCCGGCATCGAGGCCGGAGGCGAAGACTCCGACGAAGGCGTCCCCGGCGGCGGTCGCGTCCAGGGCCACCACCGGAAGCGCGGCGAAGCGCCAGGCCGCGTCGTCGAGGAAGGCGACCGCGCCGGCGCCGCCCAGGGTGACCACGCAGTCGGTCCCGAACTGGCGCCGCAACGCGCGGCCCGCGGCCACCGGATCGCCGGCGTCCAGCCCGACCGCCTCGCACAGCATGACCGCCTCGATCTCGTTCACGAGAATGGTGTCCACGGCCCTGAGTGTCTCTTCCGGCACCGGCCCCCCGGGCGCGGCGTTGAGCAGCACCCGCGCGCCTTTCGCGCGTGCGCGCCGGACAAGCTTCCAGTTCTCTTCGGCCGTGATCTCCATCTGGACGACCAGGATCGCATCCTCGCCCAGGAGCGCGTCGGCGAGCTGATCGGCGCGCGCCTCGGCATTCGCGCCAAGCGCGATGACGATCTGGTTCTGGCCGTCGGCGTCGACGCATACGGCGGCGCAGCCGGTCGGCGCAGCGACCTGGGCGATCAGCTCGATATCGACGCCGGCCGCGACGAGCCCGTCGATGAGAAGGTTTCCAAAGACATCGTCGCCGACGCTGCCGACCATGCGCACCCGGCTTCCCGTCCGTGCGGCCGCGACCGCCTGGTTCG
>JAKZXM010000292.1:0-10929 GCA_047514975.1 Rhodospirillales bacterium | reverse complement strand
GCGCAAGTCCCCCCGCCCGGCGAGATGCCGGGCCATCGGCTTCGTCTTCTCCGCGACGGCGTCGCGGCCCAAAGGCCATTGGGCACGGCGCCCGACGACGCGGCCTGCGCCGCCTACTTCCAGGGCGTGCTGGACGCGCTCGAAACCCTGCGGGGCCGGGGCTCCGCCTACTGCGTTCCAAGGGGCGTGACGCTCAAGCAGCTGATCGTGCTGTACAAGAGCGAGTCCGCGCTCTACCCCCACGTGCTGGGATTGCGGGCGTCGGATCTCATCGCCGGCATGATCGTCAAGTTCTTTCCCTGCGAGACCGCGCGCCGCGCTCAAGGCGCGCCGAGGCTGCCTGCGTGGAAGTCTTGGAACGCCTGTTCGATCTCGGCCCGGGTGTTCATGACGAAGGGGCCGTGGCGGGCAACCGGCTCGCCGATCGGCGAGCCTTCGCAATAGAGCAGCGCGGCGCCCTCTTCGCCGGCGCGGGCCTGGATGGGACCTTCGCCGTCGAAGACCGCGAGCGCGGGCGCCGCGGCCTGGCGCGCGCGGCCCGAGGGATCGGTGGCCTCGAGCGAGCCCTCGTAGACGCACGCGAAAACGTTGCTTCCCGTTTCCGGCTCGATGGTGAATTCGCCGCCGGGTTTGAGGCGGGCATCGAGCACGCGGACCGGCGTTCGCGGCCGCCCGGGCCCGCCGACGCCTTCGAGCACGCCAGCAATCACCCGGACCGTGCCTCCGCCCGTCTCCACGGCCGGGATGCTCGTGGCGGCGATGTCTGCGTAGGCGGGATCGGTCATCTTGAGGCGGGCGGGCAAGTTGAGCCAGAGCTGGAACCCGCGCATCCGCCCCTCGATCATCTCGGGCATTTCGGAATGAATGATTCCGCGCCCGGCGGTCATCCACTGAACGTCGCCGGGGCCCAACACCCCTTCGTTGCCGACGGTGTCGCGGTGGCGCATGCGCCCGTCGAGCATGATGGTGACGGTCTCGAAGCCGCGGTGGGGGTGGTCGGGGAAGCCGGCGATGTAGGCGGCCGGATCGTCGCCGTCGAAGCGGTCCAGCATCAAGAAGGGATCGATCATGTCGCACTCGGGGGTGCCGATCATGCGCGTCAGGCGGACGCCGGCGCCGTCGGTCGCGGGCCGGCCGGTGACGACGCGGGCGAGATGCCGGGCTTCGGGCAACTTGGGCGCTCAGGCCAGGATGTCGACGATGGTGCCGCGCGTCGCCGTGGTCGCAGAAAGCTGGCCGCGCGCCTCGGTGACCAGCTCGACCACCGCCGCCTCGGATTTCACCGTCTGCTTGAGCCCGGCGAGGCCGGCCGCCTGCAGGGTCTGAAGCTGCTGCAGGCTGGCCCGCGTCGCAGCCGAAATGACGACGTCGTCGCTCATGGTCGCACTCCCATCTTTTAAAGGTAGGGCGAACGGGGCACCGGTTCAATGGTCGGGGCGAGGGCCTTCGCGCACAGGGCCCGGGGTACAGGCGGTTTTGGCCCACCCGGCGGGCGCCGCCCCGACGCCTTCGCGCCCCGCCGTGGGCCTTCGTCACGAGCGCTATTCGAAGGACGGATCGAGGATCTGAAGCCCGAACCCCGCGGCCGCGTCGTCGAGCCACTCCCAAAAGGTCTCGCCATAGCTCCGCGCCACGAACACATCGAAGCGCGGCGACGCGTCCAGCTTGTGGATCAGCACGTTGATGCCGGCGACGGCGGACTGGGCGCACTGGCCGGGCCCGAACCGCCGGGGGTGGAAATCGAGCGGACAGCCCATGGCGAGGACGTCCGCGCCGTCGCGTCCGGCGATTCGAAGCACGGTCCGGCCGCTGCCGACGTCGGTGACGGCGGCCGACGCGGGCCCGAGCGCGCCGCGCAGCTCGTCCGCCGCGCTTACCGTTTCGCCATCCGCGGCGACCAGCAGCCAGCGGCCGGGCCCAAGCCAGAGCGCGGTCCACGCCTCGGAGCTTGCCGCCGTGTTGGGCGTGCGCGGCAGGCCGAGGCCGAGCCATTCCTCGGCGGCCCGGCGGAACGCCGCATCCCCATCGTCGCCGGCCAGGTGCACGATCGCGAGGCCGCGGCGCTCGCACACCGTCACCCCGGCCTCGCCGGTCGGATCGGCGCCGGTGCGGCCGGCCCGGTAGACCCTCGCCAGGGCCGAGCGCGCCTGGGGGCGATCAGGCACGGAGGCGCGTTCCTTCCGCATCGACGAAGACGGGTCCGCTCACCACGACTTTCACTGTCCTGTCTTGAAGCGGCGCCATGGCATACAGCGTCTCGCCCTCTCTCGAGCGCCCTTCCGAGACCAGGGCGAGCGCGATCGGCTTGCCGAGGTTGGGGCTGAAGCACGCTGACGTGACCTCGCCCACCATGGGGTTGGGAAGCGGGTGCGCCGGGTCGCGCACGATCTGGGCGCCGCGCGGGATCGCGGTGCGCCCGTCCGCGGGCACCAGTCCGACCAGCTCCAGTCGCCCTCCGTCGGTCATCGCCGGATGCGCGAGCGAGCGCCGGCCGACGAAGTCCTTGCGCGTGCTGACCATACGCCCGAAACCCAGGTCCCCGGCCGTCGTCCGGCCGTTAATCTCGCCGGCGACGACGTGCCCCTTCTCCGTGCGCAGGATGCCGAGGGCCTCGGTGCCGTAGGGCGTGATGGCGAAACCGGCGCCGGCTTCCATGACGGCTTCCCACACGCTTTGCCCGTGATCGGCGGGGACGTTGATCTCGTACGCCAGCTCGCCCGAGAAACTGATGCGGAACACGCGTCCCGGAACGCCGGCGATGGTGCCCGCGCGCACGCCCATATAGGGGAACGCCTCGTTGCCGACGTCGATGTCGTCCGTCAGCTTTGCCAGCACGCGGCGGCTGTCGGGTCCGGCGAGCGCCATCGCCGCCCACTCGTCGGTGACCGAGACGATGTGGACATCGAGGTCCGGCCAAACGAGTTGCACGTAATACTCCAGGTGCCGCATGACCTCCTGGGCATGGACGGTGGTGGTGGTCATCAGGTATCGCCGGTCGGCCAGCCGGCTCGTGGTGCCGTCGTCGAGGCCGATTCCGTCCTCGCGCAGCATGATGCCGTAGCGGCACTTCCCGACCTCGAGTTTTTGCCAGGCGTTGATGTAAACCCGATCCAGGAAATCGGCGGCGCCGCGCCCCTGGATGTCGATCTTGCCGAGGGTCGAGACGTCCACGACTCCGACGCCGTCGCGCACGGCGCGGGCCTCGCGCCAGATCGCGTCCCACATGCCTTCGCCCGCGCGCGGGTAGAACTGAGGGCGCAGCCATTGCCCCGCGGGGGTAAACACGGCGCCGGCGTTCTCGTGCCACGCGTGCATCGGCGACCGGCGGACCGGATCGAAGTGCGGGCCGGTCTCGCGGCCGGCAAGCGCGCCGAAGGCGACGGGGGTGTAGGGCGGCCGGAACGTGGTCGTGCCGACTTGAGCGACGTTCGTCCCCGACGCCTCGGCGATGATGGCGGCGGCGTTGAGGTTGCTCGTCCTTCCCTGGTCGGTTCCCATGCCCAAGGTGGTGTAGCGTTTCACCAGTTCGACCGAGCGGTACCCCTCGCTGAGCGCGAGCTCCAGGTCCCGGTCCGTGACGTCGTTCTGGAAATCGACGAAACGTTTTCGCCCCCGAGGTCCCAGGGATGCCCGCGCCGGCGGGGCACCGGCGGTCGCCTCGCCCGCACCGGAACTGGGTGGAGCCTTCGGCGCCCGGCCGTTCCCGAAACCCGCATGGCCGGCGGCACGGGCACCGGCGGCCATGCCTTCGCGAAGGCACGACGACAGCGCGAACGCTCCGTTCGCGGCGCCGGCCGAGTGCGCGTCCTGTTTGCCCGGGCCCGGTACGAAGGCGGCGATGCCGTCGTCGAACGTGAGGCCGCCCCCGGACTGGGAGAAAAGGTGAACGGTCGGCGTCCAGCCGCCGGACACGCAGACGAGGTCGCACTCGATCCGCCCCGAGGCGGCACCCCCATTTTCGCGCAGATCAACCACATCGACGGCTTCGACGCCGCGCCCGCCGAGGGCCGACGCCACGTCGTGGCCGAAGAGGCACTGGATTCCGAGCTCGCGCGCGCGCGGCGCGAGTTCGCCGGAGACCGAAGCGCGGACGTCGACGATGGCGGCGATCTCGACACCGGATTCTGCGAGCTCGAACGCCGCCCCATAGGCGCTGTCGTTGTTCGTCAAAACCACGGCCCGCGATCCCGCGCGAACCGCGAATTGGTTGGCGTAGGTCCGGGCCGCCGACGCCAGCATGATCCCCGGCCGATCGTTGTCGGCGAACACGAGTGGCCGCTCGATGGCGCCCGTAGCGAGCACGACCTGCTCGGCGCGCACGTGCCACAGCCGCTGGCGGGGCGCGAACGCCGGCGGTTCCGCCACGTGGTCGGCGACGCGCTCGAGAATCCCGAGCCAGTTGTGGTCGTAGTACCCGAACACGGTCGAGCGCGGCATGAGCCTCGCTTCCGGAAGCGACGCGAGCTCGTCCAGCGCCGCCGACACCCACTCCAGGGCGGGCGCGCCGTCGATATCGGCGCGTTCTCCCTTGAGGCGTCCCCCGAACCGCGGCCCCTCGTCCGCGAGGATCGTCCGGGCGCCCGTGCGCCCGGCGGCGACGGCCGCCGCAAGGCCGGCCGGACCGCCGCCCACGACGAGCACGTCGCAATGGATGTAGCGGTGGTCGTACCGGTCCGGATCGGCCACCGTCGGGCACACCCCGAGGCCCGCGGCCCGGCGGATGACCCGCTCGTAGGTCTTCCAAAACTTCGCGGGCCACATGAATGTCTTGTAGTAGAAACCGGCCGGCAAAATGGGGGAGAAGAGGCTGGCGACGGCGCCGAGATCGAAATCGACGGACGGCCAGCAGTTTTGGCTGGCGGCGGTCAGACCGTCGAACAGCTCGACCTGCGTCGCCCGCTGATTGGGATCGGACCGCGCGCCGGTGCCGAGCTGGACCAGGGCGTTGGGCTCGTCGGCGCCGTCGCCGACGATGCCGCGCGGGCGATGGTACTTGAAGCTGCGCCCGACCACTCGGACGCCGTTGGCAAGAAGCGCGGAGGCCAGCGTATCGCCGGCGTAGGCGCCGAGGCGACGGCCGTTGAAGATGAACGTCAGCGGCTTTGCGCGATCGATCAGGCCACCGCTCGGGTTGCGAAAAGCCTGCCCGGTCATGGCCGATCCTTGGGCGGCGCGTCACCGGCGCCTTCGGATCCGAGGAACGCGTGGCTCACGGTATCGCGTAACGCCACGAACCACCGCCGGCATCCGTGCGCGTGATACCAGTACTCCGAATGGCGGCCGCGCGGGTTGTCGCGTAAATGGAGAAACGCGTGCCAATCCTCGTCCGAAACCGGCTTCGCCGTGTCGGGGCGGCGAACGGATGCGTCGCCGCCGTAGTGGAACTCGATCTCGGGGCGCGCGCCGCACCAGGGGCAGGGGATTGTCAGCACGCGCCATTCCCTCAATGGGCGGCGGGCACGGGACCCATGCCCTTTTCGTCCAAGGTCTGACGGCCGGCGAAGCGCTCGAGCGCGAACGCCTCGTTCAAGGGGTGCGGTCGGTCCTGGGCGATGGTATGGGCGAACGTCCATCCCGACGCCGGCGTCGCCTTGAAGCCGCCGTAGCACCAGCCCCCGTTGAGATAAAGGCCCGCAAGCGGAGTGGTTCCGATGATCGGGCTTCCATCCATGGTCATGTCCATGACGCCCCCCCAACAGCGCAGAATCCTGAGCCGGCTGAAGGCGGGGCAAAGTGCGAGGGCGGCGCCGACCACATGCTCGATCATGGGCAGGTTGCCGCGCTGGGCGTACGAGTTGTAGCCGTCGAGGTCGCCGCCCATGACGATTTCGCCCTTGTCGGACTGGGAAAAATAGCAATGCGCGGCGCCCGAGGTGATGACGGTGTCGAGAATCGGCTTCACCGGCTCCGAAACCATGGCCTGGAGCAGGTGGGATTCGATGGGCAGGCGCAGGCCGGCCATGGCGGCAACCTGGCTCGTGTGACCGGCGACCGCGATGCCGATCTTCGGCGCGTGAATTACGCCGCGGGTCGTTTCGACGCCGAGAACGCGCGCGCCTTGTCTGAGGATGCCGGTCACCTCGCAGTTCTCGATGATGTGGACGCCGCGGGCGTCGGCGCCGCGGGCGTACCCCCAGGCGACCGCGTCATGGCGAGCGGTGCCGCCCCGAGGCTGGAGCAGGCCGCCGAGGATCGGATATCGGGCGTCTTCGGAGCAATCGAGTATCCCGATCAGGGCCTTGACCTCGTGTCGGTCCAGGTACACGGCGTCGATGCCGTTCAGCCGCATGGCGTTGCCGCGGCGGTGGAACTCGTCCACCTGGGGGTCGGAATGGGCGAGGTTGACGACGCCGCGCTGCGAGAACATCACATTGAAGTTCAGCTCGCGGCTCAGGCCCTCCCAAAGCTTGAGCGAGTGCTCGTAGAATTGGGCGTTGGCCTCGAGCAGGTAATTCGAGCGCACGATGGTCGTGTTGCGCCCCGTGTTTCCGAGGCCGATCGAACCTTTCTCGAGCACGGCGACGTCTGTGAGTCCGTGTTCCTTGGCGAGGTAGTAGGCCGTCGCCAAGCCGTGGCCGCCGCCGCCCACGATGACGGCGTCGTAGCGCGGTTTGGGGTCCGGGCTTCGCCACGCCTCCGGCCAGTGCCGGTGACCGGTGAACGCGTTGCGAACCAGGCTCGCGATCGAATAACGGGACGCCAAGAGCTTCACGTTCGTCGTCCGGCGCGTAGGTCCGGAGCGATGCGCTCCTTTCGGGTTGATGTCGGCGCTCAACAGTCCAAGGTGTGGTCCATTTCCCATTGGGTCAGGGCGGCCGAGTATCCCCGCCACTCCTTGAGTTTGAGCTTCACATAACTGGAGACGAATTCGTCCCCCAGCGTCCCTCGGCACACCCGGCTCTTGTCGAACAGCCGGATCGCGTCAAGCAAATTGAGCGGCAGTTTTCGAATGCGGCGCAGCCGCTGCCCTTCGCTGTACATGTTGATGTCCAGGCGCTTGCCGGGATGGCGCTCGTTGACGATCCCGTCGAGGCCGGACGCAAGCACCGCCGCTTGCATGAGATACGGATTGGCCGCTCCATCCATGAGCCGGAGCTCGAATCGTCCGGGAGCGGGAATGCGCACCATGTGGGTGCGATTGTTGCCCGAATAGCTGATGGCGCTCGGAGACCAGGTAGCGCCCGAGAGCGTGACCGTCGCGTCGATGCGCTTGAAGCTGTTCACGGTGGGGTTGAACAACGCGCACATGGCGTCGGCGGAGTGGATGACGCCGCCCAAGAACTGGTACGCGAGCTTCGACAACCCGAGCTCTCCCTTGGGATCGAGAAACAGGTTTCTCCGCCCCGCCTTGTCCCACAACGAAACATGGGCGTGGCAACCGTTGCCGGTCAGATTGGCGAAGGGTTTGGGCATGAACGTGGCGCGCAACCCATGCTTTTCGGCGATCGACTTGACCATGAACTTGAAGAACGCGTGCCGGTCCGCGGTGCTGAGGCAATCCGCGAATTCCCAGTTCATCTCGAACTGGCCGTTGGCGTCCTCGTGGTCGTTCTGGTACGGATTCCATCCCAGCTCGATCATGCCGTCACAGATTTCGCTGATGACGTCGTAGCGGCGCATCAAGGCGGCCTGGTCGTAGCACGGCTTCTCTTGAATATCGTGAGGGTCCGAGATCGCCGAGCCGTCGCGCTGAATCATGAAGAATTCGCACTCGACACCCGTCTTCATCCGGTAGCCCATGGTTCGGGCCCGCTCGACCTGACGCTTCAATACGATGCGCGGCGAGGCCTCGACCTCTTTGCCGTCCATCCACAGATCGGCGGCGAGCCAGCCCACTTCCGGCTTCCAAGGCAACCGGATCAGGCTGTCGGGATCGGGAATGGCGAACATGTCGGGGTCCGCCGGTGTCATGTCGAGCCACGCGGCGAAACCGGCGAAACCGGCGCCGTCCCTTTGCATGTCGCCGATGGCGCGCGCCGGAACGAGCTTTGCGCGCGGCACCCCGAATAGATCGACGAAGTTGATCAGGAAGTACTTGATTTTCAGCTCTTTTGCGACTTTCGCCAGATCAGTCGCCATTCGACTCCTCCCCCACGATGACTTTCAAGACCGCGAACCGGTCAGGACCCTTTGACGGTGGATCGAGTGAATCGCGCATCGCATAAAACGGCGCGGCCCCGGCTCATTGGTGCGTTCGCCCGGGTATCCAGTTAGTTCCCGCCAGCGGCACCCCTGCCATTGCCGCCGCCTCGACCGTGAGGGCCACCATGTCATCGGGTTCCAAATTGAGAACGTGGGTCTTGCCGCAAGCCCGCGCGAGCGTTTGAAGCTCCAGGGTCATGACGGAAAGGTAATTTCTCAGGCCGCGTGCTCCCCGTTCGGGGTTCAATCGCTCTTCGAGGTGCGCCTCCTGGGTGGTGATTCCGACCGGGCAGAGACCGGTGTGGCAGTGGTGGCAAAATCCCGGTTCGGCGCCGATTTTGCGGTAATCGTCGACGTAGGCGGGTCTGTTGCACCCCAGTGCCACCAATGCCGCGGTGCCGATGGACACGGCATCGGCGCCGAGCGCCAACGCCTTGGCCACGTCGGCGCCGGTGCGGATGCCGCCCGAGACAATGAGCTGAACCGTGCGGTGCATGTCGAGTTCCTGGAGCGCTTCGACGGCCAAGCGCACGGCCGGAAGCGTCGGGATGCCCACGTGTTCGATGAACACGTCCTGGGTTGCCGCCGTACCGCCTTGCATGCCGTCGAGGACGATCACGTCGGCGCCGGCCTTCACGGCAAGCGGCACGTCATATTGCGTCCGCGTGGCGCCGATCTTGACGTAGATCGGCTTCTCCCAATCGGTGATCTCCCTCAATTCCCCGATCTTGATCGTCAGGTCGTCGGGCCCTGTCCAGTCGGGATGCCGGCAGGCGCTGCGCTGGTCGATATTCGCGGGCAAATCGCGCATTCGCGCGACCCGGTCCGTGACTTTCAGGCCCAAAAGGACGCCACCGCCGCCGGGTTTGGCGCCCTGTCCGACGACCACTTCTATGGCGTCGGCGCGGCGCAAGTCGTCGGGGTTCATGCCGTAACGGGACGGCAGGACCTGATAGACCAGGGTCTTCGAGCTCTGACGCTCCTCCTCGGTCATGCCGCCGTCGCCGGTGGTCGAACTCGTGCCCATCCCGGTGCAGGCGCGGCCGATCGCTTCCTTGGCGTTGGCGCCCAAGGCGCCAAAACTCATGCCGGCGACCGTGATGGGGATGTTCAACTCGATCGGCTTCTTCGCGAACCGCGTTCCCAAGGTCACGTTGGTGTCGCACCTTTCCCGGTAACCCTCGAGGGGATAGCGCGACATCGAGGCGCCGAGGAACACCAGATCGTCGAATGTCGGCAACGCCCGCTTGGCGCCGAAGCCCCGTATGTCGTAAACGCCCTCGTCGGCGGCACGATGAATTTCGGCCAGTACGTGCTCGGGAAAGCTCGCCGAGGATCTAAGCGTGCGGCGGTCTACGCTCATTGTCCGTTCCTTCGTCCCGATCAATAGTCGTCGGCGTGATCGACGTGAAAGTGATAGAGTTTTCGGGCCGATCCGTAACGCCGGAAGTTTTTCGGATCCGCTTTGAGGGCGGATTTCAGCAAGAGTTCGCGCAATGTATCGGTGTGTTCGCGAGTCATCTCCTTCTCGATGCAGTCGGCACCGAGACTCGCGACCTTGCCCTGCACGTAGATGACTGCCTCGTAAATGGAATCCCCCAGATCCGGGCCCGCGTCGCCGCAAACCACCAGGTGACCCTTCTGGGCCATGAACGCGCTCATGTGACCCAGCGATCCGCCGACGACGATGTCCACGCCCTTCATGGAAATGCCGCACCGGGCACTTGCATCCCCTTCGATCACGACCATGCCGCCGCGGCCCGAGGCGCCGGCCGACTGCGATGCATTGCCCTTGACCCGGACCACGCCCGACATGATGTTTTCCGCGACGCCCGTTTCGCAATGGCCGTTGACCACCACGGTGGCCATTTTGTTCATCGCGGCGCAGTAGTAGCCCACATGGCCGTCAATCACGACCTCGATCGGCACACTCAGCCCGGCGGCGATGGCGTGTGCCCCTCGCGGATTGACGACGCGCCAGGAGCGTTCGTTGGTGTCCGGCGGAAGACGGTGCAGCCGCGCATTCAGTTCGCGCACGCCGCCATTCAGAAGATCGAACGAAATCATGCCGTTGGCTGAAGGGTCCAGGCGTAGACCACGGCCGGCTGAGGCTCCCAAATCTCGGCGGTCTCGATACCCGGAAGATCTGCCAGGCCGCGGAATTCCGAAGCCATCGCGACCCAGTCCTCGGTTTCCGCAAGGACCGCCGGCTTGCACGCGAACCGGTCTCTGAGGACGGCAAAACCGTCGTAGGTCGCCATGGTGAACGTGAAAAAGCCGTCGAGATCGCGCAAGCCCGCGTCCAGCGCCTCGGCCAGGCTCGCGCCCCGGCTCAAGCGATAGGCAAAATAACGCGCCGCGACTTCGGTATCGTTGTCGGTGTCGAAGTCCATGCCGCGGCGGCGCAGCCGCTGGCGCAGCCGGTTGTGGTTGCTCAGCGATCCATTGTGGACGAGGCACATGTCGGCGGCGGCCGTGAATGGATGGGAATGCTCGGTGGTCACGGCGCTTTCCGTGGCCATCCGCGTGTGGCCCAGCGCGTGCGAGCCTTCCATCTCGGCCACCGCGTACTTGATGACCACCTCGGCGGGGCGGCCCATGTCCTTGTAGACCTCCATGGCCCGGCCATATCCCGTGACCCGCACGTCGACGCGGTGAACTCGGAGCCACGCGCGCGCCATGGATTCGTCGCCGTCCACGGCGAGGACCGCGTGATCGGCCCTGATCTCGATGTCGGCGGCGACTTCGAGAGCCGAAGCGACGTCGGCCGCGAGCTCGCGCCACTCA
>JAKZXM010000291.1:0-11744 GCA_047514975.1 Rhodospirillales bacterium | reverse complement strand
GTCACTCATAAAGGCACTTGGTATTACGCCTCGGCGACCAAGTTCGCGGCCAGCCAGCGCTCGGCCTCGGCGACAGGGATTCCCAGCCTGAGCGCGTAATCCACGAGCTGGTCGCGGCCGATGCGTCCGACGCCGAAGTAGCGTGCGTCCGGGTGGGAGAAATAGAAACCCGAGACCGAGGCCGCCGGGTTCATGGCGAACGATTCGGTCAAGGTGATCGAGGCGCGCTTCTCGGCCTCCAAAAGCTGGAACAAGGTCGCCTTCGCGGTGTGGTCGGGGCAGGCGGGATAGCCGGGCGCCGGGCGGATGCCTTGGTAGCGCTCTTCGATCAGGTCCTCGATTGCCAAGTCCTCCTCGACCACATAGGCCCAGAACTCTTTGCGCACGCGCTCGTGCAGGCGTTCGGCGAACGCTTCCGCCAGCCGATCCGCGAGCGCCTTGAGAAGGATCTGGGAATAGTCGTCGACTTCGCGCTCGAATCGCGCGAGCGACGCCTCGATGCCGAGTCCCGCGGTCACGGCGAAGGTGCCGATGTAATCGACGACGCCCGTCTCTCTGGGCGCGATGAAGTCGGCGAGGCAGTAATTCGCCCGCCCGGCCCCCTTCGCCATCTGCTGGCGCAGGAAATGGATCACGCAACGCGGACGCGCACGCGAATCATCGGCATAGATCGCCACGTCGTCGTGCCCGACGGTGTTGGCGGCGAAGAAGCCGACGACGCCTTTGGCCGTCAGCCATTTTTCGGCGACGATGCGCTCAAGCATCTCAGTCGCGTCCGCGAACAGGCTTCGCGCCGCCTCGCCGATCCTCTCGTCTTCGAGGATTTGCGGGTACGTCCCCTTGAGCTCCCAGGTGCGGAAGAACGGTGTCCAGTCGATACGGCCGACGAGGTCCGCGAGATCGTAGTCGGCGAAGCTCTTGACGCCGAGGAAACGCGGTTTCGGCGGCGGCGCGCCCGTCCAGTCGATGGCGGGCTTCGCCGCGCGGGCCTCGGCGAGCGGCAGCCTGGGCGAGCGCGCGCCCCCGTGCGCGCGACTCTCGCGGATTTCGGCATATTCGCAGCGCACATCGTCGATCAGTCCCTCGCGCCGGCTGGCGCTCGCGAGCCCGGTCGCGACCGCGACCGCTTTCGAGGCGTCCGTCACGTGGATCGTCGGGCCCGTATAGTTGGGCGCGATCTTGACCGCGGTGTGGACCTTCGAGGTGGTCGCGCCGCCGATGAGAAGCGGGGTGGCGAAGCCGTCGCGCGCCAATTCCGTCGCCACCGACGCCATCTCGTCCAGGGACGGCGTGATCAGGCCGCTCAGCCCGATCATTTGGACGTTCTCGGCGCGCGCGGTCTCGACGATCCGGGCGTAAGGCACCATGACGCCCAGGTCCACGATCTCGAAGTCGTTGCACTGAAGAACGACGCCGACGATGTTCTTGCCGATGTCGTGGACGTCGCCCTTGACCGTCGCCAGCAGGATCTTGCCCTTGGCGCCGAGGCCGGCCCTCGTGCCGGCCTTTTTCTCCGCCTCGATGAACGGCACCAGATGCGCGACGGCCTGCTTCATCACCCGGGCGCTCTTCACCACCTGCGGCAAGAACATCCTTCCCGAGCCGAACAGCTCGCCGACCTGGTTCATGCCGTCCATGAGCGGCCCCTCGATCACCTCGATGGGATGCTCGGCCGCGAGGCGCGCTTCCTCGGCGTCTTCGACGATATGCTGCAAGATGCCCCTGACGAGGGCGTAGGCCAGCCGCTCCGCCACCGGGGCGTCGCGCCAGCCGAGGTCGTCTTCCACCTTGCGGCCCGCGCCGCGGTAGCGTTCCGCGATCTCGAGCATGCGCTCGGCGGCGTCCGCGCGCCGGTTCAGCACCGCGTCCTCGATCCGTTCGCGCAGCTCGGACGGAATCTCCGAATAGACCTCGAGCTGGCCCGCGTTCACGATCCCCATGTCGAGGCCCGCCTGGACGGCGTGGTACAGGAAGACCGAGTGCATGGCCTCGCGCACCCGGTCGTTGCCGCGAAACGAAAACGACATGTTGGAAATGCCGCCGCTGGTCGGCGCGTGGGGAAGAGTCCTCTTGATCTCGCTGACCGCGGCGATGAAGTCGGCGGCGAAGTTGTCGTGCTCGTCGATCCCGGTGGCGATGGGAAATACGTTGGCGTCGAAGATGACGTCCTCGGGCGGGAAGTCGACCCGCTCGGTCAGCAGGCGGTACGCCCGCGTGCAGATCTCGACCATGCGCGCACGGGAATCGGCCTGGCCATTCTCGTCGAAGGCCATGACCACGACGGCGGCGCCGTAGGCGAGGATTTTTCGGGCTTTGTCGACGAACGCGTCCTCGCCTTCCTTGAGGCTGATCGAGTTGACGACGCTCTTTCCCTGAACGCACTTGAGGCCCGCCTCGATCACCGACCACTTCGAGGAATCGACAACGACCGGAACCCGCGAGATGTCGGGTTCCGTCGCCACGAGCTTGAGGAAACGCTCCATCGCCGCTTCCGAATCGAGCAGCGCCTCGTCCATGTTGACGTCGATCAACTGGGCGCCGTTCGCCACCTGGGCGCGCGCGACGTCGAGCGCGCCGGCGTCATCGCCCTCGACGATCAGCTTCTTGAACCGGGCGGAGCCCGCGACGTTGGTGCGCTCGCCGATGTTGACGAAGCCGGTGACGGGCCCCACCGTCAGCGGCTCGAGGCCACTGAGGCGGCAGCGCCTTTCGATCCGCGGGATCGGGCGAGGGGGAACGCCTTCCACCGCCTCGGTAATGGCCCGGATGTGCTCGGGCGTCGTCCCGCAGCAGCCGCCGACGAGGTTGACGAACCCGCTCCGCGCGAACTCGCCCAGCACCTCGGCCATGATGGCGGGCGTATCGTCGTATTCGCCCAAGTCGTTGGGAAGGCCGGCGTTGGGGTGCACGCTCACGAACACCTCGGCGACGTTCGAGACCTCCCGGATATGCGGCCGTAGCGCCTCCGCCCCCAGCGCGCAGTTGAGCCCGACGGCGAGCGGCCGCGCGTGGCGCACCGAGTTCCAGAACGCCGCCGGTGTCTGGCCTGAAAGCGTGCGACCCGAGGCGTCCGTGATCGTGCCCGAGACCATCACCGGCAGGCGCGTCCCGGATTCTTCGAAATGGCCGAGGATCGCAAAGATGGCGGCCTTGCAGTTGAGGGTGTCGAACACCGTCTCGACGATCACGATGTCGGCGCCGCCGTCGACGAGGCCGCGAACCGCTATTCCGTAGGTCGCGGCCAGCTCGTCGAAGCTGGTGTTCCGGAATCCCGGATCGTTGACGTCGGGAGACATGGATGCGGTCCGGTTCGTCGGCCCCAGGACGCCGGCGACGAACCGGGGCCGTCCGGGCGTCTTCGTCTCGAATTCGTCGGCGGCCTCGCGGGCCAGCCGCGCGCCTTCGCGGTTGAGCTCGTAAACGAGCTCCTCGGTGCCGTAGTCGGCCTGCGAGGGGGCGGTCGAGTTGAAGGTGTTGGTCTCGACGATGTCGGCGCCGGCCGCAAAAAAGGCGCGATGCAAGTCGCGCACGATGTCGGGCTGGGTCAGGATCAGAAGGTCGTTGTTGCCCTTCAGATCCCTGGGCCAGTCGCGAAAACGCGTGCCCCTGAACCCGTCTTCGTCCAGGCGCTCGGCCTGGATCATGGTGCCCATGGCGCCGTCGAGCACGAGGATACGGCGCCTGAGAAGCGTCTCGATCTCGCGCGTGCGCGCCTGCGCGTTCATGACGCCGCCTCGCCGGCGCCGAGCGCAACCGGGACGGCCCGCGGCCGGACGCCCAACAGGTGGCAAATGGCGTACGAAAGATCGGCCCGGTTGAGGGTGTAGAAGTGGAACCGATCGACGCCGTCCGCGTGCAGGACCCGGCACTGTTCGGCGGCGATGGTGGCGGCGACCAGCTTGCGGGTCTCGGGATCCGCGTCGAGGCCCTCGAACTGGCGCGCGAGCCAGTCCGGCACGGTGGCGCCGCATAGGGCCGCGAACTCGGTGAGGCGCCGGAAATTGGTGACCGGCAGGATGCCGGGGACGATGGGAACGCCGATGCCGGCGGCCCGGGCGCGATCGACGAAATCGAGGAATGTCCGGGGTTCGAAGAAGAACTGCGAGATCGCCCGGCTGGCGCCCGCGTCGATCTTGCGCTTTAAGTTGTCCAAATCGGCGGCCGCGCTCGTGGCCTCGGGATGGACCTCGGGAAAGCACGCGACGCTGATCTCGAAATCGGCGACCCGCTTGAGGCCCGCCACCAACTCGGCGCCATAGGCGTAGCCACCCGGGTGCGGCCCATAGCGCGCTTCGCCCTGGGGCGGATCACCCCGAAGAGCGACGACGTGGCGGATACCCGCCTGCCAGTACCGCCGCGCGACACGGTCGACCTCGCCGCGGGTCGCGTTCACGCAGGTCAGGTGCGCGGCCACCTCGCGGCCCGTCTCATTGCGAATCCTGACGACCGTGTCGTGGGTGCGTTCCCGGGTCGAGCCGCCCGCCCCGTAGGTCACCGAGAAGAACTGCGGGTCCAGGGGCGCCAAGCGCTCGACGCAGGCCCAGAGCGTCTCGGCCATCTTGTCGGTTTTTGGGGGGAAGAATTCGAACGAAACGACGACGCAGTCGCGGACCGGCGGCGCAAACGTGCGCGCGTCCGTCGGGCGCGCCGGGTCGGATTCGCGCTCAGCCACCGGTGTGACCCTCGTGCGTCGCCTCTCGGCGCGGATCACGCGCGGCGCCCAGCCAGACCGTGGTGGTCAGCTTGTCGCCCGGAAGGTGGACCACGTCCTCCGTTTCAAGCCGGGCGGTGGCGAACCACTCGGCCACTTCGGCGTCATCGAACCCGAGGCGGCGATGCTCGTGCTCGGTGCGCAGATGCTCGAGTGCGTGGGGCGCGAAATCGACGACCACGACCCGTCCGTTGGGCCGCAGCACCCGCGCCGCTTCGGCGATCACGTGTTCCGGGTGGTCGGCGAAGTGAAGCACCTGGTGGATGGTCACCGCATCGAAGGAGGCGGGCGCGAACGGAAGGTTGTACATGTCGGCCTTGCGAAGCAAGCAGTTCGTCAGCTTCGACGTCTCGAGGTTGGCGCGCGCAACCGCCAGCATCTCGGGCGAGAGATCGATTCCCGCCGCCCGGTCGACCTGGGGACCGAGAACCTGAAGCATGCGGCCGGTGCCGGTTCCCACGTCCAACAGGTCGTGAACGGTTCCGTTCGAAAGCATCCTGCGAAGGACGCCCTCGACCTCGCGCTCATCGATATGAAGCGCGCGAAGCTCGTCCCATTGCCGGGCCACCTTGCTGAAGTAGGCGGCCGCTTTTTTGGCGCGCGCATCCTTGACGCGCGCCAGTCGTTGACGGTCGAGCGCGATCACGGTGTCGTCGCCAGGCATCATCGCAACCAGCTTTCGCGCCAACTCGCCCGCGCGCCCATCGCGCGTGAGACGGTGAAAAACCCAGCTCCCCTCGCGGAAGCGTTCGAGCAGTTCGGCCTCCGCCAGAAGCTTGAGATGGCGCGAGACCCGAGGCTGGCTCTGACCGAGAACGGCGACCAGCTCGCTCACCGTGAACTCGCCTTCGGCACAAAGCGCGAGCAACCTGAAGCGGGTGGGCTCGGCCACCGCCCGCAGCGCCCCCAACAGCGATTTCATCGCGCCGCCCCCATGTCCCGATGGTCCATGCACACCCGATCGAGTCCGCAGTCAGCCATTTTGATTTAACGTTATATCAATATCAAGATGAATTTATATTCTTAATTGCCAGACCAATGTTGGGTACGGCGAGAAGACACCCCACTTTGTTGTAGATTTGCAACACCCGTGGTAATTCGCACACATTTCGACCCCCCTTGTACTTTTCATTTGAGGGCGCTTGTGTTAGGGAATCCGTCTGCTCACCGAATCTGGAACCGGATGCCCCAAGCTCGGCATGCTTTCCGGTTGGCGACGAGAATGCTTCTACATATTGTTAACGAAGGATGGTCGTACCCCAATTTATGGTAAATTGTCCCGATCATCGTGGAGTGGTGCGCATGAAGCCGCACGGGGCCATGCCAGGCCCCCGAGTCGAAGCGAGCCGGCCCGGCCCGCGAAACCAAGGAGGCTCGGTCGAATCCATGGATGCACACCCGTTTCGTCGTGCCTTGGTTCGCTGGAGTTCCGCGCTTCTCGTTCTCGTCTTGGCGTCGGGCTGCGCCACGGCTCCGGACCCTGGCGATGCCGAGGCGGTCGCCGAATTCAAGGAAATCAGCGATCCCGGCGAGCCCACGAACCGCGCGATCTTCGGGTTCAACCGGTTCCTCGACACGGTGATTCTGAAACCGCTGGCGAGCGGCTACCGGAAACTTCCCGACGTCGTGCAGCGGAGCGTTCACAACTTTCTCAACAACTTGCGGTCGCCGGTCATCCTTTTCAACGACGTCTTGCAGGGCAAGCCCGGTCGCGCCGGCACCACGCTCGCGCGTTTCTTCATCAACTCCACCGTCGGAATTGTCGGCCTTGGGGATGTGGCGGACGGCATGGGTTTCGCGTTCCATAACGAGGACTTCGGCCAGACACTCGCGGTCTGGGGCGTCGGCGAGGGACCGTACGTGATGCTGCCGATCTTCGGGCCGTCGAATCCGCGCGATGCGGTCGGACTCGTCGCCGACTTCTTCGCCGACCCTCTGAACCTCTGGCTGGGCAACATCGGATACGAAGGCGCGATCGTCGCCCGCGGGGGCCTGCGCGGCGTCGACGAACGCGCGCGCAACTTCGATGCCCTCGATGATCTCGAGCGCTCGTCGCTCGACTTCTACGCCGCCATCCGCAGCCTCTATCGCCCGCGCCGGGTCGATCAGATCAGCGACGGCGAAGGGACCGCGATCCTGCCGGCCCCGTCATTGGGCGGCGAGGAACCCCTTTTTCCGGCGCCCGCTCCCGGGGGCGAAGTCTCCCAAGCAAACTGAACATGTCAGTCGGTCGGTTTTTGCGGCCGGCGCTGGTCGGCCTCGTCATGGTGGCGGTCGCCGGTTCGCCGGTGTGGGCGCGACCGAGGCCGAGACGGAAGCGTCGAACTTCATTGACGCGTTGGCGGACAAGGCGATCGAGGCGTTGACGGTCGCCGACGTTCCGCGCACCGAACGGATCGCCCGCTTCCGAACCCTCTTCAACGGCCATTGCGCCGTCAAGGCGATCGGGAAGTGGATTCTCGGGCGCCATTGGAAGCAGGCCACGGCGGATGAACGCGACGAATACCTCGCGCTTTTCGAGGACCTGATCGTCATCTCCTACGTCGATCGCTTCGCCGAGTACACGGGCGAGCGCCTGAATGTGACGCGGACCATCACCATCGATTCGGCGAACGTCACCGTCTTTTCCGAGATCATGCGGCCGACGGGCGGACGGCCGATTCGCGTCGACTGGCGCGTCGGCAGTCTGGACCAAAGCCTGAAGATCGTCGACGTGGTCGTCGAGGGAACATCCATGAGCGCGACGCTCAGATCCGACTTCGGCTCGATCATTCGCCGCAACGGCGGCCGGGTCGCGGGCCTGATCGCTGAGATTCGCGACAAGACCCAGTCTCTCCGGAAATAGACCAGATCGTGGTCGCTCGGTTTCGCTTAAACGCGATCCGCTCTTGCGCCGCCGCCGCGTCCCGACGGGGCACGCCGCGAACAGCGCTCAGTCTCGCGTCAGTGGCCTGTACTTGATGCGGTGCGGCTGATCGGCCTCGGCGCCCAACCGGCGCCGGCGGTCCTCTTCGTAATCGGCATGGTTTCCCTCGAACCAGACCACCTGGCTGTCGCCCTCGAAGGCGAGCATGTGGGTCGCGATTCGATCCAGGAACCAGCGGTCGTGGCTGATGACGACTGCGCAGCCGGCGAACGCCTCGAGCGCGTCTTCGAGTGCGCGCAGGGTTTCGACGTCGAGATCGTTGGTCGGTTCGTCGAGCAGCAGGACGTTGGCGCCCGATTTGAGCGTCCTGGCGAGGTGCACGCGGTTGCGCTCGCCGCCCGACAGATCGCCGACCGGCTTTTGCTGATCGGCGCCGCGGAAGTTGAACTGGGCGACGTAGGCCCGGCTTTGTATCGTCCGCGTCCCCAACTTCAGCTCGTCGAGGCCGTCGCTGATCTCCTGCCAGACGGTTTTGGCGGGATCGAGGACGTCGCGCGACTGGTCCACGTAGCCGAGCGCCACGGTCTCACCGAGGCGCAGGCTTCCGCCGTCGGGCGTTTCGGTGCCCGTGATCATGCGAAATAGTGTCGTCTTGCCGGCGCCGTTCGGCCCGATCACGCCGACGATCCCGCCCGGCGGCAGACGGAAGTCCAGGTCCTCGATCAAAAGGTGCTCGCCGTAGCCCTTGCGCAGATTCTCGGCCTCGATCACCAGATCGCCGAGCCGGGGACCGGCCGGGATCACGATCTGGGCGTTCGTTTGCCGCTCGCCGGAGGCCTCGGCGAGCAGGGTCTCGTACGCCGTGATCCGCGCCTTGCCCTTGGCCTGGCGGGCGCGGGGCGATGCGCGGATCCACTCGAGTTCGTGGCGGAGCGCGCGGCCCTTGGCGGCGTCTCTCTGCTCTTCGTGGGCGAGCCGTTTTTCCTTCTGCTCGAGCCAGGACGAATAGTTGCCCTGGTACGGGATGCCGTGACCGCGGTCGAGCTCGAGAATCCACCCCGTGACGTTGTCCAGGAAATAGCGGTCGTGGGTCACCAGGATCACGGTGCCCGGATATTCCTGCAGGTGGCGCTCCAACCAGGCGACCGATTCCGCGTCCAGGTGGTTGGTCGGCTCGTCCAACAGCAGAATATCGGGCCGCTGCAACAAAAGGCGGCAGAGCGCGACCCTTCGCCTCTCGCCGCCCGAAAGGGTTTCGACCGCGGTGTCGCCGGGCGGACATCTGAGCGCGTCCATCGCGATCTCGATGGTGCGGTCGAGCTCCCAGCCGCCGGCGGCGTCGATCTTTTCCTGCAACTCGCCCTGTTCGGCGAGCAGCGCGTTCATCTCGTCATCGTCGAGGGGTTCGGCGAAACGGGCGCTGACCGCGTTGAAACGGTCGACGATCGCCTTGGTCTCGCCGACACCTTCCAAGATGTTGCCTTCCACGTCCTTGCGCTCGTTGAGCTCCGGCTCCTGCGGCAGGAAGCCGACCCGGATTCCGTCCGCCGCCCAGGCTTCGCCGCCGTAGTCCTCGTCCAGACCCGCAATGATCCGGAGCAGGGTCGATTTCCCGGCCCCGTTGACGCCGAGCACGCCGATCTTGGCGCCGGGAAGGAACGAGAGCGAGATCGCCTTGAGGATCTCGCGCCCACCCGGAAAGACCTTGGTCAGCCTCTGCATGACGTAGACGTATTGGTGCGAAGCCATGGTCCGGTGCCTAGTGCGTCGATTCACGATCCGCGTCGCGCACGCGAGTTTATCGGGATCGGGAGGCGCCCCGTCAATGCGCGTTCCCGCGCCGGGCCGCGCGTGGCGCGCCGTTGTGCGCGGGCGGCGATGGTGATTTTGGTTTTTCGTCCAAGCGTACCGGACACCCCGGCGCGACACTCGGTCGTGGGCGGGGGTCAAACGCGAAGTTCGGACGGTCTCGAACGACGGTGTGATCGGGCTTGATTCGCCGGGCGCGCCGGAACTCCGGTCATCCCAGGCAAGTGGTGGGCGAGATGTCGCGCCGTTTCCCTGTCTTTGAAAGCGCAGCCGCGTAGCCGCCGGCGTCGGCGCGCGCGCGGCCGCTATTGGTGGGCGCCCCAGGTCTGGCGTAGCGGCGCGTCCGGCTGCAGGAGGTTCGCCCACTGGGCGTGCTTGGCCTCGATCACCATGTAGCTGCCGGTGGGACCGAAGATCTTGTCGAGGTGCGCGAACATTTCCGAAATCGGCCCGGGATGGGCCGCGTACCAGACGCGGTCGAGGATTCGCGCGAAATGCGGACATATCTGTTGGATGTGGCGCTCGAGTTCGGCGTGCGCCGGCGTATTGCCTCTTCGATCGTAGCAGATGATGAAGTTCGCCATCGCGGCCCCCGGTTTTGCGGCGTTGGTTTATCACATTGCGATCCGATCTGCCTCTGTCATCTTCGAGGAATCGATGCGACGCCGATGATGGGCGGCGGCCGGCCCACGCCCCTTTGCGCCCGCCGGAAATCTCACTACACTGGGATCGCGCCCCAAGGGGGCGGGAAATCGAAACTCGAGGCAGGACGAGAGATGGCGATCGCAACGTTCGGCGCGGGTTGTTTCTGGGGCGTCGAGTCCGCCTTCGCCGGAATCGAGGGCGTCACGTCCACAAGCGTGGGTTATGCGGGCGGCACGACCGCCGAGCCGAGCTACGAACAGGTCTGCACGGGCCGGACCGGCCACGCCGAGGTGTTGCGGGTTGAATTCGATCCCGCCATCGTCGGCTACGAGCGGCTGCTCGAGGTGTTCTGGAGCATCCACGACCCGACGACCCGCAATCGCCAGGGCCCGGACGTGGGCACCCAGTACCGCTCGGTGATTTTCCATCACGACGGCCGGCAACGCGCCCTTGCCGAGACCTCACGCGAACGCGAGCAGGCTTCGGGCCGCCGCACGGGCGAGATCGTGACCGAGATCACGCCGGCGGGCCCGTTCTGGCGCGCCGAGGACCACCACCAGAAGTTCTTCGCCAAACGGGGCTTCAAGCACGCCCTCTAGGCGGCGCTCCGGCGGTGCCACGCCATGAGCGAACGCTTCACCAAATACGACCAGCGCCGGTATCGCACCGTGGACGTGGCCGCCGGCTACGCCGAGTGGGCGAAGATCTACGACCGAAGCGTCGATCGGCGCTTCGACCTTGATCTTCTGAAGACGCTTGCGAACGTTCCCTGGGGAACGCTCGAGAACGCCGTCGACCTTGGGTGCGGCACCGGCCGGATCGGCGCCTGGCTCGGCAAGCAGGGAGCCGCGCGCGTCGCGGGCCTCGACCGATCGCCGGCGATGCTGAAGCGGGCGGCCCGGAAAGGGCATTATGCTGGCCTCGCCATCGGCTACATCGTCCGCGCCCCTTTCGCCGATGCGCGCTTCGATCTCGCGATCAGCGTTCTCGCGACCTGCCACGTGGCCGACATCCGCGCCTTTTACGGCGAAGCTGCCCGCCTCGTTCGCCCCGGAGGGTACGTGGTGCTTCTCGACTACCACCCGTTCATGCTGGTACGCGGCATCCCCACCCACTTCAAGACCGAGGCGGGCACGCAACTCGCCATCGAGAACTGGGTTCACTTCTTCGAAGACCACGTCGCGGCGGCGCGCACCGCCGGCCTCGGGCTTCTCGAGATGCGCGAACGCCTGGTCGACCGTGCCTGGATCCGCGCCAAGCCAGGAATGGGCAGTATCGCGAACGAGCCCGTGAGCTTCGCCATGGTCTGGCGGCGCCCATAGTGTGGGTCGTGGTCGCCCGCAATCGCGTAGCCCCGATCCGCGCCTTGCCCTTGGCCTGGCGGACGCCGGCCGAGCCGGTTCACGAAAGCGGTGCGGCCGGCGCGATCGCGGTATCATGGCCCTCGCTCGGGGCCGATGCCGGCGAGGCGAGATGGCGAGGGAGGATCACATCGTGGCCACCACCTATGACGCCATCATCATCGGCGCCGGCGTGATCGGCGGCTGTCTCGGCTTCGAGCTCGCCAAGCGCGGCTACAAGACCCTCAACGTCGACAAGCTCGGGGCCGCGGGGCACGGCTCGACGGGCGCGTCCTGCGCCATAATCCGCGTGCACTATTCGACCTACGACGGAGTCGCCGTGGCCAACGAGGGCGTTTGGTATTGGAAGAAC
>JAKZXM010000290.1:0-3793 GCA_047514975.1 Rhodospirillales bacterium | reverse complement strand
CAACAGCACCGCCGCCACCAGCATCGTCAGCCAGCACACCATGTCGCCTGCCGGGTACCATTCGACCTTGTTTTGTGCGGGTCCCGGGGTTCCAGTTCCTCCAGGCGCTGCCATGACTGCCGGGCGTTGCAACAGCATCTGTCGAACCACCAGCCAGGCCGGTAGCGCTTGCATGAGCCCGAATATGCCGGCTGCCAGTCCGCCGCCGAGCATGCCGGCGATCATGAATCCGGCAGCGCCGCTGATAGCGGCGCTTTGGGGTCCAAAGGCAAAACCGGCCAAGAACAACGGCAGGTCCGCCAGATAGACCAGCATCATCGCACCCGGCGCGTGGCTGATGAAAGCCGTCGAAGCAAAGGCGCTTACAACGCCGGCGGCGACAGCGATCAACAATTCCTTTGACATGGCAATTCCCGGCATTTTCCGGTCGTCCTGGAGGCACCTTGTCGGGCGCGTCCCTGACAACGCGTGCTATTTAATAATGAATGGCATCAGCGCAAGGAAACGGGACTTTTTGATCGCCCGGGCCAATTCCCGCTGTTTCTTGGCCGATACGGCGGTAATGCGGCTGGGAACGATCTTCCCGCGTTCCGAGACGAACCGCTGCAGAAGCCTGATGTCCTTGTAATCGATCTTGGGCGCGTTCCTGCCCGAAAACGGACACGTCTTGCGGCGCCTGAAAAACGGTTGCCGGGCGCCGGCCGCCGAGCCGGACCTGGGTCGGGTGTCGGCCGGGGGGCTCATTGTTCGCCTTCCTTTTCGCCTTGCTTGTCGTCCGATGGACGGGTTTCGGCTTGCTTGTCGTCGGTCGGTCGGGCTTTGGCTTGCTTGTCGTCCGATGGACGGGTTTCGGCCTGCTTGTCGTCGGTCGGTCGGGCGTTGGCGTTGCGTTCGCCGGCGGGGCCTCGGGCATGACGCGGACCCCGTCCATCGAATTCGCCGCGACGGCCGCGGTCATCGCGGCGGTGCCGATCATCCCTTCCGGAGCCGCGCTGCATCATCGCCGAGGGTCCTTCCTCCAACTCGTCCACCCGGATGGTGAGGTAGCGCAGGATGTCCTCGTGCAGCCGCATCTGCCGTTCCATCTCTTCGATCGAGTCGGATGGCCCGTCGATGTTGAAGAGCACGTAGTGTCCCTTGCGGTTCTTCTTAATCCGATAGGAAAGATTCTTCAGGCCCCAATACTCTTGCTTGGCGACCTTTCCGCCGTTGTCCTCGATGGCCTTGACGAAATTGTCCGTGAGCGCCTCGACCTGGGGCGCCGAGATGTCCTGGCGCGCGATGAACACGCTTTCGTAATAGGGCAAGCTGACTCTCCCTCGGGCTTTTCTCAACCCGCATTCCGGCGGTACTCCGCCACCGGCGCGTCGCGGGCATAGCCGATCACATACGGCAAGGAGATGGAGGGCGCGCGCCGTTTTGCGTGCCGTGCGCCGCACCTGAAGGGCGCGCACTATACAGCAACCGGGTGGCCTGGCAAGCGCGACACTTGACACCTCATCGATTGCCGGTATCACTGGCCCGCGCCGAATTCTTCACCGATTGGGTTGCTCTCACCATATGCGGCGGGCGTTCGTCTTTCCGGGCCAGGGTTCTCAAAAGGTTGGCATGGGCAAGGAGCTTTTCGACGCCTATCGGGCGGCGCGCGACGTGTTCGAAGAGGTCGACGAGGCTTTGGGCCAGGGCCTCTCGCGCCTGATCTTCGAAGGGCCGTTCGAGGAGTTGACGCTCACCGAGAACGCCCAACCGGCGTTGATGGCGACCAGCCTCGCCGCGGTGAAGGCGCTGCAATTCGCGGGCGACTTCCGCCTCGCCGGCCACTGCGCGTTCGTCGCCGGCCACTCGCTCGGAGAATACTCGGCCCTTGCCGCCGCCAACGGCCTTTCCGTTTCCGAAGCGGCGACCCTGTTGAAGACGCGTGGCCGGGCCATGCAAGCGGCCGCGCCGCCGGGCGCCGGGGCGATGGTCGTCTTGCTCGGCCTCGGACTCGACGAAGCGCGTGTCGTCGCCGACGAGGCGGCGAACGGCGCGATTTGCACCGTCGCCAACGACAACTCGCCCGAGCAACTGGTTATCAGCGGGGATCGCGCCGCGGTCGAGCGGGCCGCCGCGATTGCCGGACCGCGGGGCGCAAAATGCATCACCCTTCCGGTGAGCGCGCCGTTTCACTGTGCGCTCATGGCGCCCGCCGCCGAAGTCATGAAAGCGGCGCTGGCGGGCGCGGATCTCGAGGAGCCCGACGTTCCGCTCGTCGCGAACGTGTCGGCCCGCGCCACGCGCGACGTCGACGAGATACGCGGGCTTCTGGTGGAACAAGTGACCGCCATGGTTCGCTGGCGCGAGAGCGTGGGGTTCATGCGCGATCAAGGGGTCGATAGGATCGTCGAAGTGGGGGCCGGCAAGGTGTTGGGCGGGCTTGCCCGACGAATCGATCCGGGGCTCGAGGCGACGCGCCTTGGAACGCCGAGCGAGGTCGAGGCGTTCCTCGAGGCCCTGTGAGCGAATCGGTCGGGCGCCACGGCGAAACGTGCGGATTCGGGATGTTCGATCTACACGGCAAGGCGGCGTTGGTCACCGGAGCTTCGGGGGGGATCGGAGGCGCGATCGCGCACGCGCTGCACCGCTCAGGCGCCAGCGTCGCGATCTCGGGAACGCGGGTGGCGGCGCTGGACGCGCTGGCCGCCGAGCTTGGCGAACGCGTACACGTCGCGCCGTGCGATCTGCGCGAGGCGAGCGCGATCGAGACGCTTGCGAGGGACGCCGAATCGGCCCTCGGCGCGGTCGATATCCTCGTCAACGGCGCCGGAGGCGCGCACGACAATCTGGCGATCCGGATGAAGGACGAGGACTGGCAGCGCGTCATCGATCTCAACCTCACGGCCGCGTTCCGCCTTACACGTGCGTGCCTGCGCCCCATGATGAAACGGCGCGCGGGCCGCGTCATCACGATCACGTCCGTGGTCGGCGTCACCGGCAACGCGGGTCAATCGAATTACGCCGCCGCGAAGGCGGGCCTGATCGGCATGACCAAATCCCTTGCCCACGAGGTCGCGAGCCGGGGGATCACCGTCAATTGCGTGGCGCCGGGATTCATCGAGACCGCCATGACGGCGGACCTGTCCGGCGATCAGCGCGCGCGTCTGCTCGCCGCCGTGCCCGTGGGCCGGGCGGGAACGCCCGCCGACGTGGCCGCGTGCGTGGCCTTTTTGGCGAGCGACGAGGCCGCCTACGTCACCGGACAAACGGTGCACGTCAACGGCGGGATGGCGATGGTGTGACGGGCCGCCCGCGCGCTGGCCATCAAAATGAAACTGTGTTAGGAACCGATGCTTTCGGTTCTCGGGACCTCACCGAGGAAGCGGGGCGGAAACTCGGAAAACCGCTGTAGTCAACGTTCGAAGAGGCAAGGAAATTCGCAATGGATGATGTCGCCGAGCGAGTGAAAAAAATTGTCGTCGAACATCTCGGCGTCGAAGAATCAAAGGTGACCGAGACCGCGAGTTTTATCGATGACCTGGGTGCCGATAGCCTGGACACCGTGGAACTCGTCATGGCGTTCGAAGAGGAGTTCAACTGCGAAATTCCCGACGATGCGGCGGAAAAGATCCTGACGATCAAGGACGCCATCGACTACATCGGATCCCAAAGCGCGTAGACCACCTTCGGGTGGGGCGCGAAACGTGCTCCACCGCCGGGCGCCGGTGGGGCCCGGTGCGGACGGCGAAGCATCATGCGACGCGTAGTGGTGACTGGTATCGGGCTCGTGACTCCGCTGGGGTGCGGAGTGGGGGTC
>JAKZXM010000289.1:0-17367 GCA_047514975.1 Rhodospirillales bacterium | reverse complement strand
ATCAGGGACTACCTCTGGCACATCGCGCTTCCGGTGCTGGCCATGGTCATCGGTGGGTTCGCGACGCTGACGATGCTGACGAAGAATACGTTCCTCGACCAGATCGGCCAGCAATACGTGGTGACCGCGCGGGCCAAGGGCCTCACCGAGCGCCGGGTGCTTTACGGCCACGTGTTCCGCAATGCCATGCTGATCGTCATCGCGGGCTTTCCGTCGGCCTTCATCGGCGTGCTGTTCACCGGCTCGCTGCTGATCGAGATCATCTTCTCCCTCGACGGGTTGGGCCTTCTCGGCTTCGAGGCCGCCTTCGCGCGCAACTATCCGGTGATGTTCGGAACCTTGTACTTTTTCTCGCTTCTGGGGCTGATCCTGGGCCTCATCGGCGACCTGATGTACCACGTGATCGATCCCCGGATCACCTTCGAAAGGCACGGGACGTGAGCGCCGCCGTCGAGGACCGCATCTTGGGGGTCCGCGTCACTCCCATCGGGCGCCGGCGGCTCGCCAACTTCCGGTCCAATCGCCGCGCCTTCTATGCGCTTTGGATATTCTTGGGCCTTTTCGTCGCCAGCCTGTTCGCCGAGTTCGTGGCCAACGAAAAGCCGCTCGTGGTCATTTACGACGGCGCCTTCTACGCCCCGGTCTTCAATGCCTACCCCGAGACCACCTTCGGCGGCGAGTTCGCGACCGAGGCAGACTACGGCGACCCCGTCGTCGCCTCGCTGATCGCGGCCAAGGGCTGGATGATCCGCCCGCTCATTCCCTACAACCACCGCACGGTCGCCTGGGACCTTCGCGAACCGGCGCCGTCGTCGCCGGACGCCGAGCACTGGTTGGGGACCGACGACCAGGCCCGCGACGTCACCGCGCGCCTGATTTACGGATTTCGCATTTCGGTCCTGTTCGGTTTCACGCTGACGGTCATCTCGGCAGTCGTCGGCGTCGCCGCCGGCGCCATTCAGGGCTATTTCGGCGGCTGGATCGACCTTACCTTCCAACGTTTCATGGAGATCTGGTCGGGCCTGCCGATCCTCTATCTCCTGATCATCCTCGCCAGCGTGGTCGAGCCCAACTTCTGGTGGCTTCTGGGGCTCATGCTGCTCTTTTCGTGGATGGGGTTCGTCGGCGTGGTGCGGGCCGAGTTCCTGAAGGTGCGCAACTTCGACTACGTGCGCGCGGCGCGGGCCTTGGGCGTCAGCAACCCCATGATCATGTTCCGCCACATCCTGCCGAACGCGGTGGTGGCGACGCTGACGTTCCTGCCGTTCACCCTTTCCGGCGCGGTCACGACCCTGACGGCGCTCGACTTCCTCGGGGTCGGGCTTCCGCCGGGGTCGGCCTCGCTCGGCGAGTTACTCGCCCAGGGCAAGGCCAACCTCCAGGCGCCGTGGCTGGGGCTCACGGGATTCTTCGCCATCGGCGTCATGCTGACCCTGCTGATCTTCATCGGCGAGGGCGTGCGCGACGCCTTCGACCCCCGCCGGGCCATGGCCGCGGACGACGAAGCCCCCGCGCCCGCCCCACGGGCCGCGAGCGAGGCCGGCGCCGGCGCGGGCGACGGGTGATGGCCGAGTCGGCACTGCTCGATGTTCGCGACCTTCGCGTCTCGTTCGGGCGCGGGGCGAGGGAGGTCGAAGCCGTGCGCGGGATTTCGTTCGACATCCGCCGCGCGGAAACGGTGGGTCTTGTCGGCGAGAGCGGGTCCGGCAAGTCGGTGAGCGCGCTGTCGGTCCTGCAGCTTCTTCCCTATCCGCCGGCCTGGCATCCGGGCGGCAGCATCCGGTTCGCGGGCGAGGAGCTTCTGGGGGCGCCCGAGGCGCGGCTTCGCCAGTTGCGCGGCGACCGCATCGCCATGATCTTCCAGGAAGCGCTCTCGTCGCTCAATCCGCTGCACACGATCGAGCGCCAAATCAGCGAGGTGCTGTTCGTCCACAAGCACATGGACAGGCGCCAGGCCCGCGACCGAGTGGTCGAGCTTCTTCATCTGGTGGGCCTGCCCGAGGCCGAGGACAGGCTGGACGCGCTGCCGCACGAGTTCTCGGGCGGCCAGCAGCAGCGCGTGATGATCGCCATGGCGCTCGCCAACGAGCCCGACCTTCTGATCGCCGACGAGCCCACCACCGCGCTCGACGTTACGATCCAGGCCCAGATCCTGAAGCTGTTGATGGACCTGCAGGCGCGGTTCCACATGGCCCTTCTGCTCATCACCCACGACTTGGGCATCGTCCGCCACATGGCGAACCGGGTCTGCGTCATGGAGAACGGCGAGCTCGTCGAGACCGGTACGTCTGCCGAGATATTCGAGCGCCCCCAGCACCCCTACACACAACGCCTGCTCGCCGCCGAGCCCGCCGGCGCGCCGGACCCGGTTTCCCCCGACGCGCCCGAGGTCATGGCCAGCACCGACTTCAAGGTCTGGTTCCCGATCAAGCGCGGGATCATCCGGCGCACGGTCGGCCACGTGAAGGCGGTGGACGGGATATCCGTTGCGATTCACGAGGGCCAGACCCTGGGCGTGGTAGGCGAAAGCGGCTCGGGGAAAAGCACCCTCGGGCGCGGCCTGCTCCGGCTCGAGAAGAGCGAGGGTGTCATCCGCTTTCGCGGCCGCGACATCCACGGACTGCGCGCCGCCGAGTTGCGACCACTTAGGCGCGAGATGCAGATCGTCTTTCAGGACCCCTACGGAAGCCTGAGCCCGCGCATGTCGGTCGGGCGCATCATCGAAGAGGGGCTTTTGGTGCACGGACTCGGCGGCACCTTCGAGGCGCGGCGCGAGATCATCGGCCGCTCGCTCGCGGAAGTCGGCTTGGATTCCGAAATGCAGGACCGCTATCCGCACGAGTTCTCGGGCGGCCAGCGCCAGAGGATCGCCATCGCCCGGGCGCTGGTGCTCAAGCCAAAGTTCATCGTCCTCGACGAGCCGACAAGCGCGCTGGATATGACGGTGCAGGCGCAGATCGTCGAGCTGTTACGCGCTTTGCAGGAGCGCTACACCCTCGCCTATCTGTTCATCAGCCACGACCTCAAGGTGGTGCGCGCGCTGGCGCATTATGTGATTGTCGTGCGCGCCGGGCACGTCGTCGAGGAAGGCCCGGCGGACGCGTTGTTCGCCGCGCCCAAGACGCCATACACGCGCGCCCTGATGGCGGCGGCCTTCGAGATGCGGGCCGACGAAGACGGCGCGGTCGCCACCTGAAGCACTATCCGTTTAGTCGGTTCCGGCCGTTTAGTCGGTTCCGGGCCGGTGCGCTTCCGCGTGCGCGGATAACACTCTCAAGGCAGCGGACCTTACGTGCCGTATGCGATCGCCAGCAAGCCCGCGCCGAGAACCAGCCGGTAGACGACGAACGGGGTGAAGCCGGCGCGCCGGAGCCAGGCCATCAGCGCCGCGATCGCGATCAAGGCGGCGGCGAAGGCGAGGGCCGCGGCGATGATGGACGCGAGCGTGAGCGCGGCGTCGCGGGTTCCGGCCAGCTCCAGCGACTTGAGGACTCCGGCGCCGAGGACCGCCGGGACCGCCAGAAGCATCGAGAACCGGGCCGCGTCGGGGCGTTCGATTCCGAGCATGCGCGCCGCCGTGATGGTGATGCCCGACCGGCTGGTGCCGGGAACGAGGGCCAGCACCTGGGCGAGGCCGATCACGATGGCGTCGCCGTAGGCCAGATGCTCGAGGCGGCGCACGGTCATGCCGCGGCGGTCGGCCACGTAAAGCACGATCGCGAACACGAACGTCGTCCACGCCACCACCTCGAGCGTCCTGAGAGAATCGCCAAGCATGCGGTCGGCGGCGAACCCGGCCACCACCACGGGGATCGTCCCCACCACCATCAGGGCCGCGAGCCGGGCCCCGGGTTCGGGGCGTCCGCGCATGGCGAGCACTACGCCGTGAACCATCCCCCAAAGCTCGCGCCGGAAATAGACCACCACGGCGCCGAGGGTGCCCACATGCACCGCGACTTCGATGACAAGGCCATGGTCCGGCCAGCTCGTGAGCTCCTTGAGCAGGACAAGATGGCCCCACGAACTGATCGGGAGAAACTCCACGATCCCCTGAATCAGGGAAACGATTACAATATGTAGGAGTGTCACGTCTCAGCCACCCCAAAATATTGAGCCGCTTATATCATCGGGCGCCAACCGGTCAAAGGTTCAATTAGTTCCAATACGGGACTAACAAAGCACGCGAACCCTCGAGCGCATGGCGGCGCCGGGCTCGGGGCGCGAGCCGCGAGGCGCGCAGCGAGCCCGGCAAACGCGGCAAGGAGACCCATGGCCGAACCCATGCTTCAGTTCGTCAGCCGGCCCAAGCGCATGCCCAAAAAGCGCGCGGCGAACGAGCGTCGGAACGATTTTCGCGAGATCTACGGCCACTTCGGTCCGGCTCAAGCCGCCGGCCAATCGGGCCGATGTTCGCAGTGCGGAATTCCCTACTGCCAGATCCACTGCCCGCTTGCCAACGACATTCCCGACTGGCTGATGCTCGCCGCCGGCGGGCGCCTGGAGGAGGCGTATCGGGTTTCCTCGGCCACCAACAACATGCCCGAGATCTGCGGACGCATCTGCCCCCACGACCAGCTGTGCGAGGGCTCTTGCGTCATCGAGACGGCGGGCCACGGCACCGTCACCATCGGCGCCGTCGAGAAGCACATCACCGACACCGCATGGGATCGGGGCTGGGTGAAGCCGCCCCTGCCCCAGCGCGAGCTCGACCGTTCGGTGGCCATCGTCGGCGTCGGTCCCGGAGGCCTGGCGGCGGCCGAGCAGCTTCGGCGCAAGGGCTATTCGGTCGACGTCTACGACCGTTACGACCGAATCGGCGGTCTTTTGGTTTACGGCATTCCCGACTTCAAGCTGGAAAAGCACCTCGTGCGGCGGCGCGCCGAATTGCTCGAATCAGCCGGCGTCCGCTTCCATCTCAACGCCGACGTCGGCGGCCAGGTCGCGTTCGACGAGTTGCGCGCCCGTTTCGATGCCGTACTCATCGCCGTCGGCGCCTACCGGGCCCGCGAGATTGCCGTTCCAGGCGCCCAGCTCGAAGGCGTGGTGCCCGGCCTCGACTACCTGATCGCCAGCAACCGCAAGGGTTTCGGCGAGCGCGTCGCGGCCTTCGATTCAGGCGCGCTGAACGCGCACGGCAGAATCGTGGTCGTGATCGGCGGCGGCGACACCGCCATGGACTGCGTCCGGACCGCGGTCCGCCAGGGCGCGCGCTCGGTCACGTGCCTGTATCGCCGCGACCGCGCCAACATGCCGGGCTCGGCGCGCGAGGTGGCGTACGCCGAGGAGGAAGGCGTCGAATTCGCCTGGCTGACCGCGCCCGAGGCGTTCCTGGGCGAGCGCGCCGTTACCGCGGTCCGGGCCCGGGCCATGCCCCTCGGCGCGCCCGACGCTGAGCGCCGCCGCGCGGCGGTGCCGGCCGATTCGGCCCCTTCGACATCCACGCCGATTTGGTGATCAAGGCGCTTGGTTTCGACGTCGACGACGTGCCGACGCTGTTCGACGCGCCCGAGCTGGAACTCGGCGAGGCCGGCACCCTGGCCGTCGACTGGGAGACCATGGCAACCAACTTGGAAGGCGTCTATGCCGCCGGCGACATCGTCCGCGGCGCCTCGCTGGTGGTTTGGGCGATCCGCGACGGGCGGGTCGCGGCCGAGGCCATCGAGCGCCACATCCAAGCCAAGGCCGGCGCCGCGGCCGCGGCCGCCTGAGGGAACCAGGATGGCGCGAGCGCCGCAATCCGGGCCGAGCGATTTCGTCGACAGTTGGCGGCGCAATTCTGAGCGCCTCGCCCGCGACGGGCTTTACGATCCTGCCGACGAGCATGACGGCTGCGGGGTCGGCCTGGTGGCCGCGATCGACGCAAGCCCAGGCGCGAACTCGTGCTCGCCGCCATCGAAGCGCTCAAATCGGTCTGGCACCGGGGCGCGGTGGACGCCGACGGCAAAACCGGCGACGGGGCCGGGATTCATCTCCAGATCCCCCAGGACTTCTTCAAGGGCTACGTCGAGCGCACCGGCCACCAAGTGCGGCCGCGGCGGCTCGCCGTCGGCATGGTATTCCTGCCGCGCACCGACTTCGCCGCCCAGGAGCGCTGCCGCGCGATCGTCGAATCCGAAATCCTTCGCTGCGGCTATGACATCTACGGCTGGCGTCAGGTGCCGGTGGACGTCACGGTGATCGGCGAGAAAGCGAACGCGACCCGCCCCGAGATCGAGCAGATCATGATCGCCAACACCAAGGGTGTCAGCGATTCCGAGTTCGAGACCGAGCTCTACATCATTCGTCGCTGCATCGAGAACGCGGCGCTCGCCGCCCATATCACCGATTTCTACATCTGCTCGCTTTCGTGCCGCTCGGTCATCTACAAGGGCATGTTCCTGGCCGAGCAGCTCAGCGCCTTCTATCCCGACCTGAACGACACGCGCTTCATCTCCAATTTCGCCATCTACCACCAGCGCTATTCCACCAACACCTTTCCCACCTGGCACCTGGCCCAGCCGTTCCGGGTCATCGCCCACAACGGCGAGATCAACACCCTGCGCGGCAACACCAACTGGATGGCGTGCCACGAGCCGCGCATGGCCTCGAGTCTCTTCGCGGACCGCATCGACGACATCAAGCCCGTGATTCAGCCCGGAAGCTCGGATTCGGCCGCGCTCGACGCGGTCTTCGAGTTGTTCGTCCGCAGCGGGCGCGAGCTGCCCACGGCGCACGTGCTGATGATCCCCGACGCCTGGACCGGCAAGGCCGCCATGCCGCGGGCGCACAAGGACCTGTACGCCTACTCCGCCTCGGTCATGGAGCCGTGGGACGGACCCGCCGCGCTCGCCGCGTTCGGCGGGCGCTGGGTGATGGCCGGCATGGACCGCAACGGGCTCCGGCCGCTCCGCTACGCGCTCACCGCCGACGGATTCCTGGTGGTCGGCTCGGAAGCCGGAATGGTGCGCCTCGACGAGACAAGCGTGGTGGAGAAGGGTCGCCGTCGGGCCGGGCCAGATGATCGCGGTCGAGCTGAGCGCGGGCCGGTTGTACCGGGACGCCGAACTCAAGGACCACCTGGCCCGCCGCCAACCGTTCGGCGAGTGGGTCCGCAACATCACCCAGATCGATTCGCTGGTCCGGTCCGGCGCCGTCGCCGCGCCCGAATTCGACCCGGATTTCTTGCGCCGGCGCCAGATATGCTACGGCTGGAGCATGGAGGACCTCGAGCTGATCCTCCAGCCCATGGCCGCCGAGGGCCGTGAGGCGACCGGCTCCATGGGCGACGATACGCCGGTGGCGGTGTTGTCGGACCACTACCGGGGCCTGCACCACTTTTTTCGCCAGAACTTCAGCCAAGTGACCAACCCCCCGATCGATTCGCTTCGCGAGCGCCGCGTCATGACGCTGAAGACCCGGCTCGGCAATCTCGGCAATATCCTCGATGAGAGCGAAAGTCAGTGCGATTTGCTGCAACTTGAATCGCCCGTCCTGCTCAACGCCGAATTCGAGGCCATGCGCCGCTCGATGGGAGACTCCGCGGTCGAGATCGACTGCACTTTCGAGCCCGGCGAGGCCGACGAGGACGAGGCCGGCGGCACGCCCGCGCTCCGCCGGGCCATCGCCCGCATCCAGAGAGAGGCCGAGGACGCGATTCGCGGCGGCTGCGTTCACGTGATTCTCAGCGACAAGAACACCGGCCCGGACCGGGCGCCAGTGCCGATGATCCTCGTCACCGGCGCCGTCCACACCCATCTGATGCGCCAGTCCTTGCGCACCTTCACCTCGCTCAACGTGCGGGCGGGCGAATGCCTCGACGTCCACTACTTCGCCGTGCTCGTGGGCGTCGGCGCCACCACCGTCAACGCCTACCTCGCCGAGGAGACGATCGCCGAGCGCCACGGCCGCGGCCTGTTCGCCGACGCCGATCTCGAGACCCCGCTGGCGCGCTACAAGAGCGCGGTCGACGACGGGCTTTTGAAGATCATGTCGAAGATGGGGATCTCGGTGATCAGCGCCTACCGCGGCGGCGCGAACTTCGAGGCGGTCGGGCTGTCGCGGACCCTGGTGGCCGAGTTCTTCCCCGGCATGCCGTCGCGGATCTCGGGAATCGGCGTGCCCGGCATCCAGCGCAAGGTGGTCGAGATGCACCGCGCCGCGTTCGCCGACGCCGCCACGCCATTGCCGGTGGGGGGCTACTATCGCTCGCGGCGCAACGGCGAGCTGCACGCCTTCGAGGGCCGCCAGATCCACATCCTTTAGACCGCGGTCGGAACCGATTCGTACCGCACCTACAATGCGTACAGCGAGGCCGTGCGGTCGATGCCGCCCATTCATCTCCGCGATCTGTGGGACTTCGAGCCCAACCAAGCGCCGATTTCGATCGACGAGGTGCAATCGATCACCGAGATCCGCAAACGCTTCGTCTCGGGCGCCATGTCGCACGGCGCGCTGTCGCGCGAAGCCCACGAGACCCTCGCCATCGCCATGAACCGGATCGGCGCCAAGTCCGATTCGGGCGAGGGCGGCGAGGCGACCGAGCGCTTCCGTCCGCGCGCCAACGGCGACAACGCGAACTCGGCGATCAAGCAGATCGCCTCGGCCCGGTTCAGCGTCACCACCGAGTTCCTCAACAACTGCCGCGAAATCGAGATCAAGATTTCCCAGGGATCGAAGCCCCGCGAGGGCGGCCAGCTTCCCGGTTTCAAGGTGTCGGCCGAGATCGCGGACCTGGCGCAGCTCATCTACGATCTCAAGCAGATCAACGCCGACGCCCGCGTTTCGGTCAAGCTGGTGGCGCGCGCCGGTATCGGCACCGTCGCCGCCGGCGTCGCCAAGGCCATGGCGGACGTGATCATGATTTCGGGCCATTCGGGCGGCACCGGGGCGTCGCCCCAGTCCAGCATCAAGTACGCCGGCGTGCCGTGGGAGATGGGACTGTCCGAGGTCCATCAGGTGCTGACCTTGAACCGTTTGCGCCACCGCGTGAGCTTGCGGGTCGACGGCGGCATCAAGACCGGGCGCGACGTGGTCATCGCCGCCATGCTGGGCGCCGAGGAGTTCGGGATCGGGACCACCGCGCTGGTCGCCATGGGCTGCATCCTGGTCCGCCAGTGCCACTCCAACACCTGCCCGGTCGGCGTCTGCACCCAGGACGAAAGCTTGCGCCAGCGATTCACCGGCACGCCCGAGAAGGTGATAAATCTGTTTACCTTCATCGCCGAGGACGTGCGCGAGATCCTCGCCTCGCTCGGCGTCGCGTCCTTGACCGAGATCATCGGGCGCACCGATCTTTTGTTCCAGGTCAGCCGCGGAAGCCCGCATCTGGACGACCTCGATCTCAATCCCCTTCTCGCCCAGTCGGACACCGGCGGCTACGCCGCCTACTGCACGATCGAAGGACGGAACGAGGTCCCCGACACCTTGGACGCCCAGATCGTCGAGGACGCGCGGGCGGCGCTTGAAGAGGGCGAGAAGATGCAGCTCGCCTATGCGATCCGCAACACCCAGCGCACCGTCGGCACCCGGTTGAGCTCGTTGATCACCAAGCGCTACGGCATGACCGGGCTGGCGGCGAACCAGATCACGCTCCGGCTTCGCGGCTCGGCCGGCCAATCGCTCGGCGCGTTCGCGGTCCAGGGGCTCAAGCTCGAGGTTCTCGGCGACGCCAACGACTACGTCGGCAAGGGGCTCTCGGGCGGCACCATCGTCATCCGCCCGCCTCCGTCGTCTGCCCTGGTCTCCCATGAGAACGTGATCGCCGGCAACACCGTGCTGTACGGCGCGACCGCCGGCCGGCTGTTCGCCGCCGGGCAGGCGGGCGACCGCTTCTGCGTGCGCAACTCAGGCGCCCTCGCTGTGGTCGAGGGATGCGGCGCCAACGGCTGCGAGTACATGACCGGCGGCGTCGCCGTGATCCTGGGTGCCGTCGGCGACAATTTCGCCGCCGGAATGACCGGCGGGATGGCCTTCGTCTATCTGCCCGAGGACCAGTTCGCGCTGATGGTCAACGGCGATTCTGTCTCGTGGCAGCCGGTCGAGACCGAGCATTGGGAATCCGTGCTCCGGGACCTCGTCGCCGAGCACGCGCGCGAGACCCAATCCCAGTACGCGGCGGCCATCGTGCGCGACTGGGACCGCGAGCGGCAGAAAGTTCCTCCAGGTGGTCCCGAACGAGATCCGCCACAGCCTCGCCCATCCGGTCAGCGCCGCGGACGAGGCCCAAGCCCTCGCCGCCACCGGCGAGTAGGGGCGGGCCGGGACCGACCGCGAGATCGAGCCCGTTTCGGTTCAGCCTTTCGTTCCACGCTTGCGCGGAAAAACCCACGACGGATGCCCGCAGGCCCCGTCGTGACCGGCCCGGCGTCGGAATACCCTATTCCTCGGGCCGCCAGACCTCGGGCGCCGTCGACATGCGCTCGGCGAGCGCTTGGCGCTGGCGCTCCATCTCGTCGGGCAGGCGCGCGCCGAACCGCTTGAACAGCGCGCGTTGGTCCTCGGCCTCGGCGACGCCCGCGCCGCGATCGATCTCCATGAGCGCGCCGAAGCGCTCGGCCGAGTAGTCGAGCCCCTTCCAGTGGAGATCGCGGTAACGCGGCATCAGCCCGATCGGGCTCTCGAGCGCGTCGATACGGCCCCGCACCCGATCCGCGATCCACCTGAGAACCCGCATGTTCTGGCCGAACCCGGGCCACATGAAGGCGCCCGATCCGTCCTTGCGGAACCAGTTGACGCGGAAGATCGCCGGCGCCTCGGTCACGGCGTCGCCCACATCGAGCCAGTGGCGCCAGTAATCGGCCATGTTGTAGCCGCAGAACGGCAGCATCGCCATGGGGTCGCGCCGGATCGCCGCCTGTCCGACCGCCGCGGCGGTCGCCTCCGAGCCCATGGTTGCCGCGAGATAGACGCCGTGGCGCCAATCGAATGCCTGGTAAACGAGCGGAAACCCGTGGCTCAACCGGCCGCCGAAGACGAAGGCGCTGATCGGCACGCCGGCCGGGTCGTCCCACGCCGGATCGAGGCTGGGACACTGGGTCACGGACGCGGTGAAGCGCGAGTTGGGATGCGCCGCGGGTCCGTTCCCGCCAGGGGTCCATTCGCGGCCGCGCCAGTCGATGGCGTGCGCCGGCGGATCACCGTCCATCCCCTCCCACCAGACGTCGCCGTCGTCGGTCAGCGCGACGTTGGTGAAGATGCTCTCGCGGGCGAGGGTGCGCATCGCGACCGGGTTGGATTCCATCGACGTCCCCGGCGCCACCCCGAAGTAGCCGGCCTCGGGGTTGATGGCGTAGAGCCGCCCGTCCGGCCCCGGCTTGATCCAGGCGATGTCGTCACCCGCGGTCCACACCTTCCAGCCCTCGAATCCGTCTGGCGGGATCAGCATGGCGAGGTTCGTCTTGCCGCACGCACTGGGGAACGCGGCGGCGATGTAGGTCTTTTCGCCGTCGGGCGATTCGATGCCGACGATCAGCATGTGCTCGGCGAGCCAGCCCTCGTCGCGGGCCATGACGGAGGCGATGCGAAGCGCGAAGCACTTCTTGCCGAGAAGCGCGTTGCCGCCGTAGCCGCTGCCGAAGGACCAGACGGTGCGGTCCTCGGGGAATTGCACGATGTACTTCTCGGGATTGCACGGCCAGGGAACGTCGGCGGCGCCGTCGGCCAGCGGCGCGCCCACCGAATGCAGGCAAGGGACGAAATCGCCGTCGCCGAGGGTGTCCAGCACCTGCTGGCCCATGCGGGTCATGATCCGCATGTTGACGGCGACGTACGGCGAATCCGAGACCTGGACGCCGATGTGGGCGATGGGCGATCCCAGTGGGCCCATGCTGAACGGAACCACGTACATGGTGCGCCCGCGCATGGCGCCGTCGAAGAGGCCGCTGAGCCGGGCCTTCATCTCGTCCGGATCGACCCAGTTGTTGGTGGGGCCGGCGTCGTCTTCGATTCGGCTGCAGATGAAGGTGCGGTCCTCGACCCGGGCGACGTCGTCGGGATCGGACCGGGCCAGGAAACTGCCCGGCCGCTTGTCCGCGTTCAACGCGATGAAGGTGCCGCTCTCGACCAACGCGGCGCACAAACGGTCGTACTCGCCCTCGGTACCGTCGCACCAGTGGATCGCGTCCGGCTTGCACAGCTCCGCCATTTCTTCGATCCAGGCGAGAAGACGGCGGTTGGTCGTCCTGTCCTTGCCCTCGGTGCTCATCGCCTCCCCCCAACGCCCTTTGGGCCCGGGGCGGATCCCATCGGCGCGGTCGACCGGGCCCGCTCCGCAGCGATTGATTTTCGCTTTCGCGTGATTTGCACGAAACGGATCGGCGATGCAAGAAAAACGGACCGCGCCGCCCGCATCGCGCGGGCGTCAGGCGGAGCGCGCCCGTGCGTCACGGGCAAGCGCCGAAAGCGTCTCGCGGCAGGCGGCGGCGCCGTGCACCAGGCTCGGGAAAGCCAAGCGCGCGTGGTTGGGCCCGCGCCGCAGATCGATTCCTTCGGGATCCACCCCGATCACCCGCCAGCCGTCGCCCTTGCGCCCCAGAAGGGCGCGCGCATAGAGCCCGACGACGTCGGCGTGGTCTTGGTTCATGTGCTCGACCACGCCCGCCTCGCACCTTGCCATCGCCGCCGGTCCGGGGCCTCCGAGGACGAGATCGCGGCCTTCGATCCACGCGGCCTTCGCGAATCCGCCCACGTAGCGGGCGCGGCTCACGCTCATGCGGTAGAAATTGAAGTCCGCGAAGCCCGCGTAGAATCGCGCGTCCGGATGGCGCGCGAGGAACCGCCTCGCGTGGCGCTTGAGACGGGTGGGCTTCAGCCGCCCCATCAAGCTCACGCGGGCGCCGGTCTGCGGGTTCTTGAGGCCCTTCGCCGCCTCCACCAGCAAAGACGCGTTCGGGTTCGCGCGGATGTTGCGGGTGTGGTCGGCAAGCTCGGAGAAGAGAAAGATCGGACTCGCGTCCATGTCCCAACCAAGCGTGACGAGCGAGGCGAACGGAATGCCTGGGCCCTTGCGTCCGCTCGCCTCGGTGGCGAGCGCACCGGCGCGCACGCCGCGCATCAGCGCCCGCACCGCGGCCGCTTCGGGCGCGAACGCGCGTCTCACTCCTGGGGCTCGTCGCCGATGTGACGCAACACCATGTCGCGGAGCGTCACGATGCCCACCGGCCCGCGCTCGTTGTCCAGCACCAAGGCGCGCGTGAGTTGGAACCGCGTCAGCAGGCGGACCGCGTACCTGATGTCCATCTCGGCGGGCAAGGTCAGAACCGGCTTGGTCATGACCTCGTAGACGTTGACGCGGTCCGCCGAGCGGTCCTTTCCGATCACCTCGCGGGCGACATCGGTGACCACCAACAGGCCGAACTCGTCCGCCTCGTCGCGGCGCTCGACCACGAGCGAGCTGACGCCGATCTGGCGCATGATCGTGACCGCCTCGCGGACGGTGGCGGTGCGGCCGATGGTGCGGACCTGGGGCGTCATGACCTGGCGGACACGAATGGGGCCCTCGGCGTTCATAACTGGGCCTCGATTTCCTCCAACAACTTCGGCGCCTGGGTCTTCAGGCCCTCGGCGTCCTCGATGGCGAGCTGGAAGGCGATGCCGCTTCCGGGCTCCTCGTCGAACCGTCCCGCCTTGGCGATGGTCTCGAGGATCTCGCGCGCGCGCGGCTCGGCGACGAGGAACAAAAGGACGTCCCTATGGGCCGCCAGATCGAGCCCGAGAAAGGTCTTCTCCGGCTTCAACCCCTCGCCGCGGCCGCTCGTTATCACGGTCGCTCCCGTGGCGCCGGCGTCTCGGGCCGCGTCGATGACGGCGTCGGTCTTCTCGTCGGACACGAGCGCCATGATCAGCTTCAGATTCATCGGATCTCCTCCGAGTCATGGGTACGGCGCAGGCTGCGGAAAGCCTCCGACAGCATGGCATACCCCATCACCGAAATTATGGGAAACATGCAAGCGAGCGCGATCATGCCGAACCCGTCGATCAACGGGCTGCGGCCCGGAATCGCGCCGGCGAGGCCGAGCCCCAGCGCGGCGATGACCGGGACCGTCACGGTCGAGGTGGTGACGCCCCCGGAATCGTAGGCCAGCGCGACGATCGTCCGGGGCGCGAAGATGGTCTGGACGATGACGATCGCGTAGCCGGCCATGATGTAATGGATGAGCGGGGTTCCCGTCACGATCCGAAACGCCCCCAACGCGACTGCGACCGCGACCCCGACCGCGACCGCGATCCGCAAGCCCCAGCCGTGGACGGCGCCGCCCGAGACCTCCTGGGCCTTCAGTCCGACGGCGATCAGCGACGGCTCGGCAAGCGTGGTCGCGAATCCGATCGCCGCGGCGAAGACGTAGACCCAGACGAAACTTCGCCAGTCGGCGGCTCCGCCGTCGGCGGCACCAACCAGATCGCCGGCCGTCAGTTGCTTCGCCATGGCCTCGCCCAACGGGAACAGCGCCTTCTCGAGCCCCATCAGGAACAGCACCAGCCCCGCCAGCACGCAACCGCAGCCCATGACGATGCGGCGCAGATGCGGCGGCGGGCGGCGAATGACCAAGACCTGGAAGGCGACCAGCAGGGCGACGATCGGCGCGACGTCGAGAAGGGTGGCGAGGGCCGTCTCAAAGGCGTGTTCGAGAATGGGCACCGGCGTCCCTCAGACCACCATGCCGAAGACGAGGACGAAGATTATCGGCGCCAGGCTCGCGAACGCGACCAGCCCGAAGCCGTCGATCATCGGGTTGCGCCCGCGAATGGCGCCGGCCATGCCGACCCCAAGCGCCGTCACCAGCGGCACCGTGATGGTCGAGGTGGTGACGCCGCCGGAATCGTAGGCGATCCCGACGATCTCGGGCGGCGCGAACGGTGTCATGGCCATGACGAGTAAGTATCCGCCGACGATGAGGTACTGGATCGGCCAGCCCTTGATGATTCGCACCACGCCCACCACCAGGGCGACGCCCACCGAGACCGCGACCGTGAGCCTGAGCGCCAGGGCGTAGGCCGCCTTGGCCTCGTCCGATCCGGCGATGACGCCGGCCCCACTGGCGGCGGCGGCGGCCTTTCCGGCGACCGCGTTCAGGGCCGGCTCGGCGACCGTGGTGGCGAAGCCGAGTCCGAACGCGAACGTCAGCAGCACCACCAGGCTTCCCTTGCGGGCGAACGCATCCGCGAGCGCCTCGCCCAGGGGAAACAGCCCCACCTCGAGACCGTAGACGAACAGCGCCAGCCCCACGACGACGAAGGCGACGCCCACAAGAATCCCGTCCAGGTCCGGCAGCGGCTGGCGAAACAAAAGCGTCTGGAACAGAACCACCACGACGACGATCGGCGTCAGGTCCCGGACCGCGCCTGCCAGCCGGCGCAGA
The DNA here is from genome assembly GCA_047514975.1 of Rhodospirillales bacterium. Lineage (GTDB taxonomy): Bacteria > Pseudomonadota > Alphaproteobacteria > Rhodospirillales > JASLLV01 > JASLLV01. The sequence goes on along the minus strand of JAKZXM010000289.1, from coordinate 2,032 downwards.
AGGCCTCGAGCGATGGATTCCATGTGAAACGCGGTCTTTGCGGACGCACCCGGAAATTGGAAAGGCCCGCCGACGCCCGCAACCGGGGCGGATGGGGGCGGCTCAGTCCTGTCCCAGCCTCTTGTACACGTGGCCCCCGAGACCGCCAAGGATCAACCAAAACAGCGCGGTCGCGACCAGCGAGACGGCCGCGAACTCGGCCGCAAGCTCGGCCGGCACCGCCGACGCCTGGACGTCGAGGTGGGGCACGCGGACGAGGTGGGGTGCGACCGCGATCACGGCGCCGAAGACACGGAACCCGATGCGGCGCGCAAGAAACAACAACCCAAGCCCGGCCGCCGTGCAAAGCGCGGTCGCCAGCCACCAGATTTGCCGCTCGAGCACGGGCGCGGCTTCGATCCCCGGCAGCTCCGGCGGCAGCCCCAATGCCGGCGCCGCCGCAACCGCGGCGAAGCCGCCCAAGCCCCAAAGCAGCCCGCGTTCGAAATCGACGTCGCGCCCGCTGAGCGAGATCAGGCCGATCAGCGCCAGCGCGAAGCCGACGCCGAGGCCCAAGTCGGCGATCAGCGTCACCATGGCGCGCCGGTCTAGACGGCCGCCGAACGCCTGAGCCTCGGTACCGGAAACGGCGGCGTCACGGGCCCCTGCCGGAGGCGCGGTCGCGCCATCGGCCACCTGCGCGTGCTCGTAAGTCTCCGCCTCGAGGATCAGGGGAACCGCCTTCAGGGTGTGGACGGCCCACGTGACAAGTCCGGCGGCCAATCCGGCGATCAGCGCCGCCCGGAGAATGCGCCCGAACACCCGGCGCCCTCCTAGTGACACGGAAGGGCGAAGGCGTGGCGGGCGTCGTGGGCGGAGTCGTGAAGGGCGTCGGGCACCGCGAACCCGGCGACGAGAACCATGAACGCCCCGAGGACGATGGCGAGAATTGGCGGAAATGCGGCATATGAGGCGCGCCCTGGCCGGTCGGCGGCGGCGGTGGTCGGGCGTTCGCGGCTGGCAGAAAGATTCATGACATGGCCTCCATTCACCAAGACAGCGTTCCCTGTCACCGCGAACGGAGGGTCCGCCCCTTGGGAATGCCCCGTCCCGAGGGATCGCGATGACGCGTGGTGGCCGGTCTCCTGGCTCGCGGCTCGGCGCCGGCCCGCCGCCTTCCCAACGCCCCCGACGGGGCCTCAGTGGCCGCATGACGTGCCGGCTCGCCGCCTACAGTTGCGGGTTCAGCCTCGGCTTGAGGGCACGATCGCGCGCCCCTTACCGCGTTCCCGTTTCATCTCCTTCGCGAAGAGCCACCGATTCGACTATAATTCGGCCACAATTGCCCCGTCAAACCATTGCGTGTCGCGGCGGCCCGAACGCGCGCCGGGCGTTGGCAAGGCGGCGCATCCGGGGCGAGAACCAAAAGGCCAGATTCGCATCATGGCGCGTACCATCGCTCTCGTGGACGACGACCGCAACATCCTCACCTCCGTTTCCATGGCGCTGCAGGCCGAGGGGTTCAAGGTCCACACCTACGGCGACGGCGAAGAGGCCCTCGACGGCTTAGACCGGCGGCCCGCGGACCTCGCCATCCTCGACATCAAGATGCCGCGCATGGACGGGATGGAGCTCCTCAACCGGCTCCGGCGCAAAAGCGCGATGCCGGTGATCTTCCTCACCTCCAAGGACGACGAGATCGACGAGATGCTGGGGCTTCGCATGGGCGCGGACGACTACATCACCAAGCCCTTTTCCCAGCGCCTGCTGATCGAACGGGTTCGCGCCGTCCTGCGCCGCCACGAGCGCCCGCGGCCCGAGGCCAGCGGCGACGGCGAGTTCGTCCGCCGCGGCGAGCTGGTGCTCGATTCCTCGCGCCATCTGTGCACCTGGCGCGATGATCCCGTCAATCTTACGGTCACCGAGTTCCTGCTGGTCAAGTCGCTCGCCAACCGGCCCGGCCACGTCAAGAACCGCGACCAGCTCATCGACGCGGCATACGGCGAACAAATCTATGTGGACGACCGCACCATCGACAGCCACATCAAGCGCC
>JAKZXM010000288.1:0-5138 GCA_047514975.1 Rhodospirillales bacterium | reverse complement strand
CTTCCGCCAGCGCCACGGCCCGGCCGATGCTGCCTTCGCAGAGCCTTGTCAGCGTCGGGCGGTCGGCGGTCCCGAGCCCGGGCGCGTAGCGCTCGATCAGGGCTCCGACGTCGGCATCCGTGAGCGCGCGCATCCCGAGGCGGCGGCACCGCGAGCGAATCGTGGGCAGCAAGCGGTTCGGGTTGTGACTGACGAGAAGAAGAAGGGCCCGCGCCGGCGGCTCTTCGAGCACCTTGAGCAAAGCGTTGGCGGCGTTGCGGTTCATGTCGTCGGCGCTGTCGATCACGACCACCCGCCAACCGCCTTCGGCCGGCGTCAGGCGCAGGAACGCGCCGACGGCGCGCACGTCGCCGACCACGATCTCCGAACGTATCTGGCCCCCTTGGTCCGACGGCCCGCGTTCCACCGTGACGAGATCGAGGTGGCCGCCCGAGGCGACGCGGCGAAAGACGGGATGATTGGCATCGACGGACAACCCGTCTGCTTCGGTGTCGTCGCCCGCGCCGAACAGGAGGCGCTGCGCCGGATCCCCCGTTCCTTGGGCGAGGACGAAGCGGGCGAAGCGGAACGCCAGCGTCGCCTTGCCAATCCCCCGGGGGCCGCAGATCAACCAGGCGTGCGGGCAACGCCCGCTCGCGAACGCGGCACGAAGGCGGGCCTCGGCGTCAAGGTGGCCGAGAAAGTGGGGATTCGCCCGGGGCGCGGGCGCGTTCACCCCCGCTTCTGTCATGCGAAGCCGACCCCGAGCCGATCGCCGACCGCGGCGCGGATCGCGGTTTGGACTTCGTCGACGGTGCCGCCGGCGTCGATCAGGAGGCAGCGATCGGCCTCAAGGCGAGCGATTTCCCGATATCCGTCGCACAGCCGTTCGTGGAACCCAGCCCCCATCCGCTCGTAGCGATCCTCGCCCGCCGCGGTCGTGGCGCGCGCGAGCGCCACGCCGACCGCCAAATCCAAAACCAGCGTGAGATCGGGGACCAGCGCGCCGACCACAAGCTCGTACAGCGCGCGCACCGGCTCGGGACCGAGGCCGTGGGCGTAGCCCTGGTAGGCCGTGGTCGAATCGGCGAACCGGTCGCAAACGACCCAGGTTCCGGCATCGAGCGCCGGACGGATCGTGTGTTTCAGATGCTCCTTGCGGGCGGCGAAGTGCAACAGTGCCTCGGTCATCGGGTCCCAGCGCGCGACGGCGCCCCTCACCACGAGCGTGCGGATGTCCTCGGCCGCGGGCGAACCGCCGGGCTCGCGCGTGGCGATGACGTCGCGGCCGCTCTCGCGCAGCCCCTGGGCCAAGAGGGCCGCCTGCGTGGACTTGCCGGCGCCGTCCACGCCCTCGAGGGTGCTGAACCTGCCTCGCATCGACGGTCTCGGCTTACTTAGCTCACGGGCGGGGCGCGGCCGGGCTTCCGGGATCAGCCGGAAACGCCCCACATGATGGACTTGAGCGCGGCCCCCAAGCGCCGGAAGACGCCGAGCCGCCGGACCGGCGCCATCGCCCGCAGCGGCCGCTCGATGGGTTCCATTCGCGGTGCGGTGACGCTCAGGGTGGCGATGAAGTCGCCGGCGGCGACCGGCGCCGCCACCGGCCCCTCGTAACTGACTGAAACCTTCATGTCGCGGCGCGCGTCCTTGGCGAGCGTGATCACGATGTCGTCCTCCACGTAGGCGCCCACGACCTCGCTCTCGCCGAGCCAGATTTGTACGTCGGTCACGATCTCGCCGCGCTTGAAAAGGGCGTAGTTCTTGAACTCGCGCATGCCCCACTCGATCAGGCGCTCGGATTCGCGGCTGCGGGCCTTGACGCTCGGAAGCCCGTTGACCACCAGGATGAGCCGGCGGTCGCCGCGCACCACCGAGGCCGCGAGGCCGTAGCCCGAGCCGGTCGTGTGCCCGGTCTTGAGACCGTCGGCGCCCATGTCCTTGTACAGCAGCGGATTGCGGTTTCCCTGGCGGATTCCGTTGTAGGTAAAGTTCTTGTCCGCGTAGTAGTGGTAGTACTCGGGAAAGTCCTCGATCGTGCGCGCGGACAGAATCGAGAGGTCTCGCGCGGTGGTGAGGTGCTCGGGCTCGGGCCATCCCGTCGCGTTCTTGAACACGGTGTCATCAAGGCCCATCTCGCGCGCCTTGAACGTCATCTCGTTTGCGAACGCGTCTTCGCTGACGGAAAGGCCTTCCGCGGCGACGATGCAGGCGTCGTTGCCCGACTGGACGATGATTCCGCGCAAGAGATCCTCGACGCGAACCCGCGTGCCAGGCTCGAGGAACATGGTGGAGCCGCCGCTTTTCGCGCCCCCCTTTCGCCACGCGTTCTCGCTGACCGGGAACGTGTCGTCCAGGGAAAGCCGACCGTCGCGAAGCCGATCGAAAATCATGTAGGCGGTCATCAACTTGCTCATCGAGGCCGGCGCCATGGGTTGGTCGGCGTCCTTCTCGAAGAGCGTCGCCCCGGTGGTCGTGTCCATGAGGATCGCTTGGCGCGCCAGGGTTTCCATGGGCCCGGCGGGCGGCGCGGCGGCGACAAGCACGACGGCAAGGACGCCGCCCAAAGCACCCCGCCGGCCAAGGAGAAGGGTTTTCCTGGAACCGCTGGTCATTGCGATCCGTTTTTCAAATGTGCCTCGGGTTTCCTTGGGTCGCGGATAGAACGAGAATGAGGCAAAATTCGGGTCAATCGACGATGATGCGGGCATCCGGATAGCCGGCCGCAATCACTCGGTCCAGGGCGAGGTCCGCGGCCTCGACCGTCGTCAACGGCCCGACGCGCACCCGATACAAATCCCGACCACCCACGAGGACGGGGCTGATCGCGACCTCGCCCACCCCGAACAATCGGGCGCGAACCCGATTGGCATTCTCGAAGTAGCCGAACGCACCGGCCTGGACGTACAGGGTTGTTTCGCGCGCGGCGGTCATGGAAACAACCCCCAGTACGGGCTGGACCGGTTCGGGCGCGGCTGTTTCCGCCACGGCGGCGACTGTCGCCACGGGCCGCACGTTTTCGCGAGCGGGCGCTGCGCCCGCGCCCGCGATCGGCGGCAGGCTCGCGCGGCTGACCGACGGGCTCGGCGTGGGCTCCGTCGTGATGGGAGATCCGATCGAGGCCAGCACCTGCTCGCCCTTCATCCTGACGGCGATCGCCTGGCTCTCGCGGGCGAGGATCTGGACGCGAACCCGGGCCGTCCCGCGGTGCTCGAACCCGAGAAGCTGGGCCGCCCGACGTGAGAGGTCGATGACGCGTCCGCGAACGAATGGCCCCCGGTCGTTGACGCGAAGGTTGAGGCTGCGCCCGTTTTCCAGGTTCGTGACCCGGACGAAGCTGGGCATGGGCAAGGTCTTGTGCGCGGCCGACAGCGTGTTCATGTCGAAGCGCTCGCCGTTCGCCGTGGCGCGGCCGTGGAACTGGGAACCGTACCAGGACGCGATTCCGGTCTGGTCGTAACCGAAATCCTCGGCCGGGAAGTACCAGACGCCCGCGATCTCGTACGGGTTCCCGACCTTGTAGATTCCCGCGGGCGCCGGCGGCTCCTTATCCTTGACCACGCGCTTGGTCGGATGCACCACGAACTGGGTCTCCGCGCACGCACCGAGAACCGCGAAAGCGAGACCGAGGGCGGCTAGGCGTAGGAACATCTTGGAGCGCCGCATCCCCCGAACCCGTACTGCTTTGGATACAATATCTTGGATGATGTACGCGAGTTCGTCTGCTTATCTTGTAGTGTATCCGTCCGCCAGTCGATCGGCAAGGGAACCCACGGCAACCGCGAAATACGTGGAGCGGTTCCATTTGAGGATGACGTCGAAGTTGTCGTAGACCACGAACGCGGGGCCGTCGGGGCCATCGGGAATCACGACCGACGCCATGAGATCGCGCGTCGGCAGCGCGCCCCCGTCGGCGCGGCGAACGCCCAGCTTTTGCCATTCGCTCAACGGTTTTCGCACCGCCGGAGCGGCGAGCGCCGGATCGAAGGCGGCGGGCAGCCGAACCGGCCTGCCCCAGGTCTGGTCTCCGTTCCACCCTGAGCGCTTGAGGTAGTTCGCCGCCGAGGCAAAGACATCGGCCTTCGTGTTCCAGATGTCCTTGCGGCCGTCCCCGTCGTGATCCAGCGCGAATGCGAGAAAGCTCGACGGCATGAACTGGCTCTGCCCCATGGCGCCTGCCCAGGACCCGGTCATCTTGTCGAGCGTGACGTGTTTGCCGTCGATAATGGCGAGCGCGTCCATGAGCTGGCCCCGAAAATAAGCGCTTCGCCGGCCGTCGAACGCCAGGGTCGCCAGGGCCGCGATCACGGGAAAGCCGCCGGTGATTCGGCCGAAGTCGCTCTCGATCCCCCAAAGGGCGACGAGGAAGCGTGGCTGGACGCCGTAAGCCTCGCCGATCTCGCCAAGCAGCCGCGCGTTCTCACCCATCCTTTGGCGGCCCTTTTCCACCCGGTTCGCGGGCACGACGCGGTCCATGTATTGGCGAAACGTAAGCGTGAATTCGGGCTGTTTGCGATCGAGCTCGATCACGCGCGCAATCGGAGAAAGGCCGGCAAACGCGCCTTCGACGGTCGACTCGCTGATCCCCCGCCCGAGGGCCTCTTGGCGCACCTCGCCAAGCCACTGGCCGAATTTCGGGTTCTGACCGGCGGCGAATTCCGGCGCAAGCAGGATCACCGCCGCGACCAGGGTCGCCCCCGCGACCAGGGCCGCGCCGAACGCCCCTCCCCTCGCCCCGCTTCTCACGCCCGGCCTCCGGCGCCGCGGACGCGGTGATGGCCCGTCATTCGATCATGGCTCCCCGGGGGGCCGGAAACAGCGCATCGGTTCTTCCGGTCAATCGATACATCAACAAGCCCAGCCATTCGTGGATCCCCGAGGCCGCCGACGAAAGACCGCCCCGCAAGTTGAAGCGAAGCGTGAAAGTATTTCCGGGCATGAGGTTGTAGTCCACCGGATAGGGGATAATGGTCCACCCGGCCGCGCGAAAGCTGCCGACCGCGCGCGGCATGTGCACGGCGGACGTGATCAACACCCACGTCTCGCCGGGTTTCGGCCGCGCGAGCCGGTACGTGAATTGCGCGTTCTCGTGCGTGTTGCGCGCTTCCGCCTCGAGGATCACGCGTGCGGGATCCAGCCCGATGGATTCGAGATAGGGC
>JAKZXM010000287.1:0-11260 GCA_047514975.1 Rhodospirillales bacterium | reverse complement strand
CTGCAGGTGTTCGACCGGGTGCTGTCGAGCCGCAGCATCGACACCCTGGTCATGCTGATGCTGGTGGCCGGTTTCGCGCTCATGGCCTTGGCCGCCTTGGACGCAATCCGGGCGACGGTCTTCATCCGTCTCAGCACCTGGCTGGACGGCCGCATCAGCGGTTAGGTGCTCGCCGGCAGCGTGCTCGCGACGCTGCGCAATGCGACCGACCCTTCGGTGCAGGCGCTGCGAGACCTCGCCACCTTCCGCACGTTTCTCTCCGGTCCCGGCATCTTCCCGGTCATGGACGCGCCGTGGACGCCGATCTTCCTGGGCGTCATTTTCCTGTTGCACCCGCTGCTGGGTTGGCTGTCGCTGGCCGGCGCGAGCGTCCTGTTCGCGCTCGCGTTGGCCAACGAGTTGGCGACCCGCAACCTTCTCGCGGAATCGTCGGTGGCGTCGTTCAAGGCGTTGAACCGGGCCGAGGCCGCGGTCCGCAACGCCGATGTCATCGAGGCCATGGGGATGATGCCCCGGTTGGTGCGCCGTTGGCCCCGGCAGAACGCGGACTCCCTGGACTTGCAGGCCCGGGCCAGCGGCCGCAGCAGCGCGATCACATCGGTGTCCAAGTTCCTGCGCCTGGTCCTCCAGATCGGCGTCCTCGGCGTCGGCGCGTGGCTTGTGATCGAGAGCGAGCTGACGCCGGGCGCCATGATCGCCGCCTCCATCCTCATGGGCCGGGCGCTGGCTCCGGTGGAGCAGGCGATCGGGTCTTGGAAGCAAATGGTCGCCGCCCGCGGCGCCTATCAACGGATGAAGCAGCAATTGGACGAGACCCCGGTCCGCGGCCTGGGGATGCCGTTGCCGGCGCCGAGCGGCCACATCAGCGTCGAGGGCCTGAGCTTCGTCTTTCCGCGCGCGTCCGAGCCGACTTTGCGCAACGTCAACTTCGAACTTCATGCCGGCGACGCCCTGGGCCTGATCGGGCCGACGGCGGCCGGCAAGACGACGCTGGCGCGGCTTTTGGTCGGCAACCTGGCGCCCCGGACCGGCCACGTGCGCCTCGACGGGATGGACGTCGCGGAATGGGATTCCGAGGACATGGGCCGCCATGTCGGGTATTTGCCCCAGGACATCGAGCTGTTCAGCGGCACGGTTCGCGAAAACATCGCCCGCATGGCCGACGGCGAGCCCGACGCCGTGATCGCCGCCGCCCGGATCGCGGGAATGCACGAGATGGTGCTCGGCATGGCCCAGGGCTACGATACCGAGATCGGGCGAAGGCGGCGCCGCCTTGTCGGGCGGCCAGCGACAACGCATCGGCCTTGCCCGCGCCGTCTACGGCGACCCCCGGTTCGTCGTCCTCGACGAGCCCAACGCCAATCTCGATGGCGCCGGCGAGGCGGCGCTCAGCGACGCCATCGACACCCTCAAGGAGCGCGGGGCCACCATCGTCGTCATCGCCCACCGCCCGAGCGTTCTCCGCCAGGTGGACAAGGTCGTCGTGCTACGCAATGGAACCGTCGACAAGTTCGGGCCGCGCGAGCAAGTCATCCCCGGCGTGAGCGGTGAAAATCAGGAACGGGGAATCGGGCCGGATGCCCCGACCAAAGCGGAGGACGCGGAAAACGCGACCGCTCCGGGGCTTTCGCAAACCACGGTTCGCGCGACGTGACGGCGGCGCTCGAGGCGTCGGAGGGCCAGGGCGCGGGGGCGCGCGGGCCGGTTGTCGCCGGGTTTCTCGTCATCGGGCTCTTTTTCGGAGGTTTCGGGGGCTGGGCGGCGCTGGCGCCCCTGCAAAGCGCGGCCATCGCGCCGGGCCTCGTCAGCGTCGACACCAACCGCAAGACCATCCAGCACCTGGAAGGAGGAATCGTCGGCGAGATCCTGGTCCGCGACGGCGACCGGGTGCGGGCGGGCCAGGTGCTGATCCGGCTCGACGAAACCCTGCCTCGGACGTCGCTCGAGTTGCTCAAGGGGCGGTCCATGGCGTCGCGCGCCCTCGAGGCACGGCTGATCGCCGAACGCGACGGCGCGGATGCAATCCGGTTCCCGGAACTGCTCACGGCGGCCGGCGCCGATCCCCAGGTCGCGGAAATGATCAACGGCCAGATCAACATCTTCGCCGCCAGGCGCAATTCGGTGGCCGGCCAGGTGAAAATCCTCGGCCAACGGATCGCCCAGTTCCGCGAGGAGATCAACGGCCTCAAGGGCCAGATCGCGTCCGAGGTCGTTCAGCACGGCCTGATCGCCGAGGAGATCAAGGACGTCACCGGCCTCTATGAAAAGGGATTGGCGAGGCGCCCGCGGCTTTTGGCGCTGCAGCGCCAGGCCGCCGAGATCGAGGGAAGCCGCAGCCAGAACATGGCGGCCATCGCCCGCGTCGAGCAGAACATCGCCGAAGCGCGACTTCACATTTCCGAGTTGCGAACCAGCACGATCAACGAGGTGGTTCAGGAGTTGCGCGACGTCCAGACGGAGATGTTCGAGCTCGCCGAACGAATCGCCGCCGCCGAGGACATCCTGACGCGCACCGAACTCCGCGCTCCCATTGAGGGGACGGTGGTCGGCCTTCAGGTCCACACCCCGGGCGGCGTCATCGCGCCTGGGGAACCCTTGCTCGACATCGTTCCCGCCGACGACCGCTTGGTGGTCGAGGCGCGGGTCGATCCGTCGGATATCGACGTGGTTCATCCCGGACTGCCGTCGCAAGTGCGCTTCACCGCGTTGAACCAGCGAAATCTGGCGCCTGTGGACGGGACGGTGACCGCCGTTTCGGCGGACCGAATCGTCGACGACCGCACCGGCGAGAGCTGCTACCTGACGCGTGTCGAGTTGGATGACGGTTTCGCCGAGGCTCTCGGTGGGGTACCGCTCTACCCGGGAATGCAGGCGGAAGTGATGATCGTCACCGGCGAGCGATCGGCGTTGGATTACCTGATCCGTCCCTTTACCCGGAGCCTGAACCGCGCGTTCCGAGAAGACTGAGGATGCGCGGCGGTGCCTCGACATCGTTTGGAGGCGGCGATCACGGGCCGCGCTTTCGATCCTTGTCGTAGACGGCGGCCAACGAGCAAATTCGCGATAGACGTGTGATCGCGGCAGGAGGAAACCAATGGCCGCTTCAATGTTCGCCAAAGCACGGAAACTGTTGCGCCGGGCAGCTAAGCATCTGGAGATCGACCCGGATGTGCTGGAGAAGCTGAAATATCCACAGGAGACACTGGCCGCCAGCCTTATGGTGCGCATGGACGACGGATCGCGCCGCTCATTCAAGTCTTGGCGCTGCCGCTACGACGACACCAGGGGACCCACCAAGGGCGGCATCCGTTATCACCCCAAGGTCAATATTGGCGAGGTGATGACTCTGGCCTTCTGGATGACCTTTAAGTGTGCGGTCGCCAATCTACCCTTTGGTGGGGGCAAAGGCGGTATCAGCGTTGACACGAAGAAGCTCTCGCGCGCCGAGCTGGAGCGCCTGAGCCGGGCCTATGTCAAGGCTTTCGCGCGATTTATCGGTCCGGATCGGGATATTCCGGCCCCCGACCTCTACACCAACGCCATGGTGATGGGTTGGATGGCGGACGAATACGGCAGCATCGTCGGCCGGCCGTCGCCGGCCGTGATCACGGGCAAGCCACCCGAACTGGGAGGCTCGGTCGGCCGCACCGACGCCACCGGACGCGGCGCCTGTATCGTCCTCCGGCATCTGGAGAAGGAATTGGGAGTATCGCCTGACAAGACACGGGTCGTTTTGCAGGGCTTCGGCAACGCCTCATTCCATTGCGCGAGACTGCTCCACGATGACGGGTTCCGCATCATTGGCTTGTCGGATTCGAAGTCGGCCATTTACGACCCTGACGGAATGAACCCCTACGCCGTGATGGAGCACAAGACCGCGAACCGGGCAATTTCCGGGGCGCCGACCAACGGCAAGGCGGAGGAAATCAGTAACGAACAGCTGTTGGAAAAGGAATGCGAGCTGCTGATCCCAGCGGCGCTGGAACATCAGATCACCGAAGAGAATGCGGAACGGATTTCGGCGCCCTTAATTCGGAACTCGCAAACGGCCCGACGACGCCCGCCGCCGATGCGATTCTCGAAGCGAACGATACAATCGTCATTCCCGACATCCTGGCAAATGCTGGCGGTGTGACCGTGTCCTATTTCGAGTGGACTCAGAACAAGGCCGGATATTATTGGTCCGAAGACGAGGTCAGATCGCGCCTCCGGGAATTCCTTGTGCCCCAGGCCACCGCGATTTGGCAAACAAAGCAGGAAAATGGGTTCGACATGCGTACCGCCGCCTATGTGCTGGCACTGGAACGAATTGCCGGTGCGGTCACCGCACACGGAACCAAGGCATATTTCGAGTCCTGAGGATCACCCCTGACCGGGAGTTCCGTTCGCTATCCTGGCTTGCCCGCCGATTCCCGAGTATGGCCGAACCGTCGAAAAACGATTTCGACGGTTCGGCCACGCAAATATTGATTCGCGTGATGATCCTTAAGAGCAGGAATGATTCGTTGAGACCGCGCTTTCGATCCCTGTCGTAGACGGCGGCCAACAAGGCGTTCATGAGCGAGTTCGCGCGCGACGCGCCCCGTCGCGCCCACCGTGGGGTGAACGCCAGTGTTGTCACGGCCGTCCACTCGCACCAAAAGACACGTTCGACGGGAGAGGAATTTCCGCCATTCCGGGAGCAGGAAATATGCGGTACGGAATGAACCCTCTTGGCCGACTTCGGCGATTGTGGGAAAGGCGAAGCGCCTACGCTCTTTCCGCCGAAGCCTTCCGCGACGCCATCAGGCGTTGCACTTGAGATCGGATTCCAGCGCCTCTATGTTCGTGGTTGGTGTTCAAAAGATGTTTATTTTCCAAGGAGTTGAGACCTATGTTCGGAATCGTGGTCGAGTACGATTATTCCGGCGACGAGTCGGAGTGGCGCGAAGCCATCGACGATTTTATCGGCCATATCAACGCCGATGACCGCTTGAGGGGTCGTTTCAGCTATCAGGTCAATATCCGCAACGACGGAGGTGGCCGCGTTCATATCGGTCAGTGGGACGAAGAGGAAACCCTGGCTCATTTGCAAAGCCAGCCTTTTTTTGCGGAGTTTGCCGGAAAGGTAAAAAATTTCGCCGGCGGAGCCCCGAAGGCAACGGCGTTCAAGAGCGTCACACGCACCGACATCACCGGCACTGGGGGGTAACATCAACGCCTATCTTGTCATTTCCGGATTGGTCGCGGCGTGGGGGGCGGTTCACCTATTGATCGTCCCGAAGTCGGGTCTGCCGGGCGCCTTCTACAAGCTGATTCAGTGGGCCTGTTGCGGGCGGTCGGCGGCCTTGCCTGGGCGGGGATTGGCCTCGCCTGGAATTCCCGGCTAATCTCCCGCCTCGATTCGAATTGCGGGTTTGCGGGGGGGTTAAGAACGGTGATGCGGCGGTCCGGCATGAACCAAATTGCGCCCGACGCGCGGGCCCCCGAGTTGGCGGAGGATCGCCAGGCGCCGCACCCGCACCCCTACGGCTGGATCGCCAAGATCGGGCTCATCGTGCCTTCCACGAACACGGTCAACGAGGCCGAGTGGGCGCGCATGCTGCCGCCCGGAATATCGGTGCACACGTCGCGTGTCCTCCTGGTGGGGAAATCGAGCCGCGAATCCTTCGAGGCCATGGCGGGGCTTGTGGAGAAGGCCGCCCACGAGCTCGCGACCGCCGAGGTGGACCTGATCGCCTACGCGTGCACGTCGGGCTCGTTCCTGTGCCCCAGTGACGAGATTCGTGGCGCCATCTCGAAGATCGCCGGCTGCCCCGCGCTCACCACTTCGGACGCGGTCGTCGCAGCGCTTCGCGCGCTTGGCGCGAGCCGGGTCGCGCTCGGAACCCCTTATCTGGACGTCGTCACCCGCGAAGAGGTCGATTTCCTCGGCCGAGAGGGATTCGAGGTCCCTGCCTGGCACGGGCTCCGTCTCGGCAAGACCCAGGCGCAGCGCCGCGGCATCAACCGGGTCCCGGCGGACGTCACCCTCGGCCTGGCGCGCTTCGTCGACCGGCCCGAGGCGGACGCGATCTTCCTGAGCTGCACCGCGTTACCGACGATCGCCGTCATCGCCGCCCTCGAAGAAGAGCTTGGAAAGCCCGTGGTCACGAGCAACCAGGCGACGCTTTGGCACAGCCTTCGCAGCCTCGGGATCGGCCAACGGATCGCCGGTTTTGGCGCGCTGCTCGAACGCCATTGAGATCCGGGCCATGGCTCCATTCAAGCTGGGCGTCGACATCGGCGGGACGTTCACGGACATCGTCCTTCTGGGGGCGGACGGCGCGCTCTTCGGCAAGAAGATCCTGTCGACGCCCGAGGACTACTCGCTCGCCATCGAAGAGGGCGTTCTCGAGCTCTTGAGCCGGGCCGGCGTCTCGCCCGCCGAAATCACCAACTTCGCCCACGGCACCACGATCGCCACCAACGCCATCATCGAGCGCCGGGGCGCGACGGTGGCCCTGATCACCACGCGGGGCTTTCGCGACGTGCTCGAGCTGGCCCGGTTCCGAACGCCCAAGCTCTACGACATGAACTTCCGCCGGCCCGATCCCCTGGTGGAGCGGCGTCTGCGGTTCGAGGTGCCCGAGCGCATCGACGCGCACGGCGGCGTGGTCGAGCCCCTCGACGAAGCCGCGCTGGCGGCGGTCGCGGGACAGATCCGCGACGAGGGCATCCAGGCGGTGGCGGTTTGCTTCTTGAACGCGTACGCCAACCCGGCGCACGAGGATCGCGCGGTGCGAATCCTGAAAGACAGTCTCCCCGAGGCCAGCGTCAGCGCATCCACCCAGTTCCTGCCCCAGATTCAGGAGTACGAGCGCACCAGCACGACGGTGGTCAACGCGTACCTCCGGCCCGTGGTGGAAGGCTACGTCAAGGCTCTCGCCGAGCGCCTTCAGGCCATGGGCGTCACGGCGCCCTTCAATATCATGCAATCGAGCGGCGGGTTGGTGCCGGCGGCGCTTGCCGGCGCCAACCCCGCGCTCATCATCGAATCGGGGCCGGCGGCCGGGGTCGTGGGATGCCGGCGCCTCGGCGAACAACTCGGGTCCGGGGACCTGATCGTCCTCGACATGGGGGGCACGACGGCCAAGGCGTCCATCATCCGCGGCGGCGAGCTCACGATCATGCCGCAATCCGAGGTCGGCGGCGGGGCGCTGATGGGAAACCGCCTTTTGCAAGGCGCCGGCTATCCGGTCCAGGTCCCGACCATCGACATCGCCGAGGTTGGCTCGGGCGGCGGCAGCATCGCCTGGATCGACGCCGGCGGCGGCTTCCAGGTGGGTCCGGAAAGCGCCGGCGCCGATCCCGGGCCGGTCTGCTACGACCGCGGCGGGACCCGGCCGACGGTGACCGACGCCAACCTGATCCTCGGCTACCTCAATCCCGAAGCCCTGGTCGGCGGCGAGCTTGGCCTCGACGCCGAAAAGGCCCGTCGGGCGATCGCGGCGCTTGCCGCCAGCCTGGGCCACGCGCCGGTGGACGTCGCCTACGGGGTCCACCAGATCGCCAACGCCACCATGAACCGGGCGATCAAGGCCGTCACCTCCGAGCAAGGGCTCGATCCCCAGGCGTTCGCCCTGGTGGCGATCGGCGGCAACGGCGGGGTCCACGCCTGCGGCCTCGCGGACGAGTTGGGGATCGCGCGCATCGTCGTGCCGCCGACGGCCGGGCTGTTCAGCGCGCTCGGGCTTCTGCTCGCCAATGTGGAGCACCAGGCGGTCAGCGCCTTTTACCGCCCGCTCGACGCGATCGAACCGGACGAAGTGAACCGGGTCCTCGGGCCCCTGATCGACGAGGTCGAGGGGCTTCTCGCGGCGGACGGCTTCGCGGGCGCCGAGGCGCGGCGGATCGAGGTCTTGGCGGATACCAAGTACGTCGGCCAGACCTGGACCCTGGCGATCGCGCTCGAAAGCGCGCCGGTGACCGACGCGACCCTGGACGCGTTGAAATCGGCCTTCGGCGACGCCCACGAAAGGACCTATCATTACCGGTCCGACGCCGAGCCCATCCAGTTGGTGGCGCTGAAGGTGGTGGGGCGCGAGCTTACGCGATCGCGCGACGTTCCGCTGAAACCGGGCGAGGGCGCGCGTGCGGAACCCGATGGCTCGCGCGACGCGTTCTTCGGCGAAGACGTGGGCTGGTTGCCTTCAGCCGTGGTGGGACGCGGCGCGCTTGGCGCCGCGGCGCGCCCGGGTCCGTTGATCGTCGAGGACTACGATTCCACCATCGTCGTCCGGCCGGGCTGGCGGGCGCGACGAGACGCATCAGGCAACGTCGAGCTTGCTTGGGGCGGAAACGGATAGGCGGGCAGGACCGAAAGGTGAGCGCCATGAAGAGGAGTCCCATCAAGCGCGAGCTCTTGCGCAACGCGCTCGAAGGCATCGCCGACAACATGATGGTGACGGTGATCCGCACCTCGCGATCCATGGTGGTCAAGAGCAACCTCGACTTCTCGGCCGGGATCTTCGACGGCGCGGGCGTCATGGTGGCCCAGGGGCTGGCCCTTCCGCCCCACCTCGGCGCCATGATGCCGGCCCTCAAGGGATGCCTAGACGAATTCGGCGACGACATCCATCCCGGCGACATCCTCGCCAACAACGACCCCTATTCGGGGGCCAGCCACTTGAACGACGTCTTCATGTACCTGGCCGTCTTCACGCCGGGTGGCGAGCGGATCGCGTTCGTCGGCCTGATCCTGCATCACACCGACATGGGCGGGCGCGTTCCGGGCGGCAACGCCACCGATTCGTCCGAGATCTTCCAAGAGGGCTTGCGGATCGCGCCCACCAAGATCCACGAACGCGGCGAGCCCAACCGGACGCTATTTCGCATCATCGAGGCCAACGTCCGCGTGCCGGGCCTGGTGATCGGCGACATGCGGGCCCAGATCGCGGCCCTTCGAGTCGCGGAGGGCGAGTTCCAGGCGCTGTTCGAGCGCTACGACGCGGACGAGGTCAAGGCGTACATGGCCGACCTCGTCGACCATTCCGAACGCCTGACGCGGGCGTCGGTCGCGGCGCTTCCCGACGGCGAGGTCGAGTTCTCCGACTGGATGGACGGCGACGGGGTCGGCGACACCCCGGTCGAGTTCCACGCCAAGATCACGGTGCGGGGCGACGAGATGACGGTCGACTTCACCGGCACGTCGCCGCAGACCACCGGCGCGTTGAATCCCAACTTCTGGTTCACCGCGAGCTGCACCTATGCGGCCGTGCGATCCGTGCTTGACCCCGACATCCCGAACAACGCCGGCTTCACCCGCCCGATCCATGTGATCGCGCCCGAGGGCTGTTTCCTGAACCCGGTGTTCCCGGCGCCGTTGGGCGCGCGCGGCCAGTCGGGCTATCGGGTCCGATCAGTGGTGCTCGGCGCGCTCGCCAAGCTGTTGCCGGGCCGCATGCCGGCGTGCCCAGGCGGTTCGGAGTTCGCGGTCGTCTTCGCCGGCTACGAGGCCGACCGCTCGCCCTTCCTGTTCCTCGAGTTCCACAACATGAGCGGCCTCGGCGGCGGCCCCGACCGCGACGGCCAGGACGCGGGACCGTACTGGCTCGGCAACATCGCCAACGTCTCGGTCGAGTTGATCGAGGCGGAAAGCCCGCTCCTGGTCGAGGAATACGGCTTCCTTCCCGACACCGGCGGGCCGGGCCGCTTTCGCGGCGCGCTGGGCATCGTCCGCCAGTACCGGCTGCTGGCCGAGACGGCGACCTTGCAGCTCCGCTCGGACCGCCAGTTTTTTCCGCCCTGGGGGTTGGAAGGCGGCGGCGCGGGGGCGCCCGGGCGCTGCCTCCTCAATCCCGCCGGCAACGATCCCGAGGTGCTGCCTTCGAAGTTCATCCGCACGCTCAAGCGCGGCGACGTGTTGCGGGGCGAGATGCCGGGATCGGGCGGCTACGGCGACCCGCTCACCCGGGATGCCGAAGCGGTCCAGGACGACGTGCGCCAGGGCAAGCTCGGCGTCCGCCACGCGCGCGAGGCCTACGGCGTCGCCATCGATGCCCGGACGCTCGCCATCGACGCGCGCGCGACCGAGCGCTTGCGCGCGCGCGGACGAACGGGCGGCGCATAAGGGCGGCGCATAAGGATTGTACGTTTCAAGGGCCGGTGTGAGTCACGCCCGGTCACAAACGGGCGAGGCGCGGAGCGCGAGCTCGACCTAGCGCATCGGCCGCGTAGCCGATCTTCTGCCCCGGAACGATACTGATGGCGCCGCGCTTCAGCGCGCCGAGCGAAGCCCGATAACATTGGACCTGAAAAAACCTTAACCCATGCATAGATATCACGATGCGCGCCGGATCGCTCGGAATGGGCTAACGCGTTTCCCGCAAACTTGCTAGAGTCGGCGGCGCGGGCAGGCGGCGCCCCGAGTCGCCGCACGCTCCGCCCCATCCCACGCCACCCCGCTCAAAGCGAGATATCGTCGTTCATGCAGTCCTCTGATCCGATCCGAACCGCGGTTCCCGACAAGGACCCGGCCGGACGATGGCGTCTTGTCGAGACGGTGCCGTACGTCCTGATCCACCTCGCCTGTTTCGCCGCCATCGTCACCGGCGTTCACATGGGCGATTTGTTGCTCGCGGCTGGGCTCTACGCTCTTCGCATATTCGCGGTGACGGCGGGGTATCACCGCTATTTTTCGCACCGAAGCTACAAGACGAGCCGCGGCTTCGGTTTCATCCTGGCGTTCTTCGCGCAGACCTCCGCCCAGCGCGGCGTCCTTTGGTGGGCGGGCAATCACCGCCACCATCACCGCTTCTCGGACACCGACGACGACGTGCACTCGCCCATCCGCCGCAGCTTCTGGTACGCGCACGTCGGCTGGTTCTTCACCGCCAGGCACGCCGAGACCGATCTTGCGGCCGTACCCGATCTCGCCAAGGTCCCCGAGCTCGTTTGGCTCGATCGGCACCCCTATCTGCCGGCGATCCTCATGGGCGTCGGGGTCTGGATCGTGGCCGGCTGGTCAGGATTGGTGGTGGGCTTTTTCTGGTCCACCGTCGCCTTGTGGCACGCCACCTCCGCGATCAACTCGATCGCCCACGTGGTTGGCCGCCGGCGCTACCTGACGGGTGATGAATCGCGCAACAACTGGTGGCTGGCGATTCTTACCTTCGGCGAGGGCTGGCACAACAACCACCATCATTTTCAAAGCGCGGCCCGCCAGGGGTTCCGTTGGTACGAGATCGATATCAGCTACTACATTCTGAGGGCGCTGTCGGCGGTGGGCCTGGTGTGGGAT
>JAKZXM010000286.1:0-3145 GCA_047514975.1 Rhodospirillales bacterium | reverse complement strand
GGCGCAGGCCCTCGCCCATCCCCGCGCCCGCGGCGCGGCGGTCTTCGGGCTCTCGCTCGGCGCCGGCTTCGAGGCCGAATGGGCGGCCTGGGCCAACGCGACGGCGGTGCGCGAGCTCGACTTCCACGACACGTTCCTCGCCCGGGACTACGCCCATCCGGGCGACAACATCCCGCCGATCCTCGCGGTCGCCCAACAATGCCGCCGCGAAGGAGCGGAGCTGCTGCGCGCCATCGTCGCGGCCTACGAGATTCAGATCGCGCTCGCCAAGGGGATCTGCCTGCACGCGCACCGGATCGACCATGTCGCCCATTTGGGGCCGTCGGCGGCGGCCGGGATCGGCGCGCTTCTGGGTCTCGACGCCGAGACCATCTATCAGGCCGTGCAACACGCGCTCCACGTGAGCACGGCGACGCGTCAGTCGCGAAAAGGCGAGATCTCGAGCTGGAAGGCCACCGCGCCCGCGCACACCGGCAAGCTGGCGATCGAGGCCGTGGACCGGGCGATGCGCGGCGAATGCGCGCCGTCCCCCATCTACGAAGGCGAGGACGGCGTCATGGCCTGGATGCTGGACGGCCCCGACGCCGCCTACGAAGTGCCCCTGCCCGAGGCCGGCGAGCCCAAGCGCGCCATCCTCGAAACCTATACCAAGGCCCATTCGGCGGAATACCAGAGCCAGGCCTTGATCGACCTCGCGTTCCGCTTGCGCGCGCGCATCCCCGACACCGAAGCGGTGGACTCGATCATGATCCACACCAGCCGCCACACCCACGCGGTGATCGGCACCGGCTCGGGCGATCCACAGAAGTTCGATCCCCGGGCGAGCCGCGAACCGCTTGACCACAGCGCCATGTACATCTTCGCCGTCGCGCTGAACGATGGCACGTGGCACCACGTCGCGTCGTACGCGCCCGAACGCGCCCAGCGCCCCGACACGGTCCGGCTGTGGCGCAAGATCGCGACGCGCGAAGATCCGGAATGGACCCGCCGCTACCACGCCGAAGACCCCGGAATGCGCGCCTTCGGCGCCCGGGCCGAGGTGATCATGGCCGACGGAAGCCGGATCGATGACGAACTTGCGGTCGCGGACGCCCACCCCGCGGGCGCGCATCCGTTCGTTCGCGCGGACTATGTACGGAAGTTCGAGACCCTGACCGAGGGCGTGATCGCGCCCGCCGAATCGCGGCGCTTCCTCGACCTCGCCCAGTGTGTGCCGGACGTGGGCGCGGACGGCGTTCGCGCGCTCTCCGTCGAGGTGGCGCCGGGCGCGCTTCAGGCCGCGGTCCGCGACGACAGGGGGATTTTCTGATGCTGGGCGCCGAAACCTCCGCCGCCGAAAAGCGCCAAGCCTTTCGCACCGGACTCGCGTCGGGCCGGCTGCTGCGCTTTCCGGGCGCGTTCTCGCCCCTCGTCTCGCTCGTGATCGAGGAGCTTAAGTTCGATGGCGTCTACGTCTCGGGCGCCGTGCTTTCGGCCGATCTGGGCCTTCCCGACATCGGCCTCACGACGCTCAGCGAGGTCGCCCAACGCGGCCGCCAGATCGCCCGCGTGACCAACCTGCCCGCCATCATCGACGCCGACACCGGCTTCGGCGAGCCCATGAACGTGGCGCGCAGCGTCGCCGAGTTCGAGGAACTCGGCCTCGCCGGATGCCACCTCGAGGATCAGCTCAGCCCGAAACGATGTGGGCATCTGGACGGCAAGCAGCTCGTCGCGGCGGCGGAGATGACGCGCAAGCTCAAGGCCGCCGTGGACGCCCGCCGCGATCCCAACTTCGCCGTCATCGCCCGCACCGACGCCCGCGCCGTCGAGGGTCTGGACGCGGCGATCGAAAGGGCCAAGGCCTACGCCGGCGCCGGCGCCGACGTGATCTTTCCCGAGGCCCTCGAGAACGGGGGCGAGTTCGAGGCCGCCCGCGAAGCCATCGACGTCCCCCTGCTCGCCAACATGACCGAGTTCGGGAAATCGCCCCTTCTCGACCGCCGCACGCTCGAAAACCTCGGCTACAACCTGGTGATCTATCCGGTCACCGCGTTGCGTCTCGCGATGAAGGCGGTCGAGGACGGGCTCGGCGTTCTCGGCGGCGAGGGAACACAGACCTCCATCGTCGATCGCATGCAACACCGCCGGCGCCTGTACGAGCTGATCCGGTACGCGGAGTACGCGGACTATGACAAGACGCTGTTCGATTTCGAACTCTGAGGACCGATAATGAAGGAGTGAGAGCGATGGCGAAGGCCGCTCGGGCGAAGCGAGCAGTTGCCGGACCGGCGATCCACAAGGGGCTCGCCGGACTGGTCGTCGACGAATCGGCGATCTCGAGGGTCGATCCGGAGACCAATTCGCTCACCTACTACGGCTATCCGGTGCAGGACCTCGCCCGCCATTGCACCTTCGAGGAGGTGGCGTATCTGCTGGCGAACGGCGAGCTACCGGGCCGCGCGCAGTTGAGCCGTTTCCGGCGCGCCGAAAGGGCGCTGCGCGAGATCGACCGCGACCACGTGGGCGTCATCGCACGGTTTTCCCGCGCCGCCCACCCCATGGACACGCTTCGCACCGCGGTGAGCTATCTGGGGACGCGCGAGATCGCCTGGGGCGGCGAGAAGCCGGCCGCCGATAAGCGCCGGGCCATGGCGCTGCTCGCCAAGATCCCGACCATGATCGCGACCGACTACCGTTTCCGCAACGCCAAGCGGCGAATCCGTCCGCGCGACGATCTAAGTTTCTCGGAGAACTTCCACTACATGTGCTTCGCCCGGAAGCCGGCGCCCGAGGTGGTGCGCGCCCTCGATACCTCGCTGATCCTCTACGCCGAGCACGGGTTCAACGCCTCGACGTTCGCGGCCCGCGTCGTCGCCTCGACACTTTCCGACATTTACAGCGCGGTAACGGCGGCGATCGGCGCGCTCAAGGGGCCGTTGCACGGCGGCGCCAACGAGGCGGTGATGTACATGCTGGCCGAGATCGGCGCACCCGAGCGCGCCGAGGCCTGGATCCGCCACGCTCTCGTGAAGAAACGCCTGATCATGGGGTTCGGCCACCGGGTCTACCGGACCGGGGATTCGCGGGTGCCGACCATGAACACGTGCCTCGCGGACCTTTCGGCCTGGAAGGAGGACGATAAGTGGCTTCGCATCACCGAGAC
>JAKZXM010000285.1:0-4977 GCA_047514975.1 Rhodospirillales bacterium | reverse complement strand
GTTCACATTATGTTCTATCACGACCCTCGCCCCACGTCACCACATTTCGTGGTCCCGGACGCTCAGGGATAAGCCTTTGGCCGGTAACCCTTCTGGTGTTGAGCGTTGTCGCCGAAAGAAAATTGCAGGAATAAAGGACGTAACGGCCGGGCTGAATAAGCGACCCGAATCCGCCTGATACGGGGAACGGCTTGGACTTCCGCCGTTGGGCGCGGCGCCGGGCACCTGCCGGTGCCGGGCGGCCGGCGGACGGGCGAGACTGCCGAGTCCCTTTCCGACTCCATGAAATCGTGACTCGCCATATGCCGCGCTCGGCCCTTGGCATGAGTCCTGCGCCGTCGACGGTCTATGATCGCTTGAGTGAAGACCCGATGCTTGAGGGGGGGGGGCACAATGAACACCCTGTCGGTACTAGTGGAAGCGTTGTTTGCCGAACCGGCCTGGTTCTCTGTCATCGGGCTCGGCCTCGACGTCGTCGCCGTCGCCGCAATTAGCTGGGATCTTGTGATTTCGGGCAGACCGGTGGACCGCGCTGGAATGCCCGGTCTTGCTGGCGCTACGGGCGACGCGGCGGCGCCGGGCACCCTCGTCCGCCTCAGGCACGCGAGGTTGACGGTGCTCTGCGTCGCCGTTCTCGTCGTCGGATTCCTGATGCAGATGTACGGCGATTGGCCGCGTTAGGCTGCGGCCGCGGGCGCGCGAAGGGCGGCGGCTTGGTCGAGCTCATGGCCGCCGGCGATCGAGATGGGCAGGCGACGTGGATCCGGGTGATGAAGGCGGAGGACGAGGTGCCGGCGAAGTCGCGGCCGTGCGCCAACTTCTGGGCGCGTCAGCGAGGTCTGGGTGCCCGAATCGGGCTCCGACACCCTCGTCGTTTATCGCACCGAATAGGCCCGCGTCTTAGGCCCGCTTCCAGGTGGTGCCGGCGGCGGCGTCCTCGAGCACGATGCCGCGCCGGGCGAGGTCTGCGCGGATGCGGTCCGCGGCCGCGAAATCCCGGGCGGCGCGGGCCTCGGCGCGCTTCCCGATCAGGGCGTCGATCTCGCCCGCGTCGGCCTCGGCGCCGTCGGTGAACCACACCTCGGCGTCCGCCTGCAAGAGGCCGAGAAGGCCGCCCGCCGCCACCAACGAGCCCTTCGTTTGTGCGATTTGTTCTTCAATTGTTCGCCGAAATGCAGGGCTTGCGCCGGGACGTTCCCAGCTTTCGATCTCGCGGTTCAAAATGTGAAGGGAATTGTGCATGTGATACAGCGCGAGCGGGGTGTTGAGGTCGTCGGCGAGCGCTTCCATGAACGGGTCGTCATGGGCCAAGCCGTCGTTTCCGGAGGTGTCCACGCCGCCCAGCTTGCGAAGCGCGGTGTAGAACCGGTCCAGCGTATCGCGGGCCTGGCGGAGCACCGCGGCGGACCAGTTCAAGGGTTGGCGATAGTGGGTCGCGAGCAGCGCGAGCCGCAGCACCTCGCCCGCATGATCGGCGAGAAGCGCATGCACGGTGAGGATGTTGCCGACACTCTTCGACATCTTATCGCCCTCGATCACGACGTAGCCGTTGTGCATCCAAAGCTTCGCGAAGGTGCCGGCGCCGTTGGCGCAGATGCTCTGGGCGATCTCGTTCTCGTGGTGGGGGAAGATTAAATCCTGGCCGCCGCCGTGGATGTCGAATGTGGTGCCCAGGTACTGGGTGCTCATGGCCGAGCATTCGATGTGCCAGCCCGGCCGACCTCGCCCCCAGGGGCTGTCCCAGCCGGGAATCCCGGGCTCCGACGGCTTCCACAGCACGAAGTCGGCCGGGTCCTTCTTGAAGGGCGCGACCTCGACCCGGGCGCCGGCGATCATTTCTGCGCGGTCGTGCCCGGAAAGCGCCCCGTAGGCCGGCGCCGACGGCACGTGGAAAAGCACGTGCCCTTCGGCCTCGTAAGCGTGCCCCTTCTCGAGAAGGGTTTGGATCATTTCGATCATCCGGGCGACGTGCTCGGTCGCGCGCGGCTCGATGTCGGGGTCCAGCGCGCCAAGGGCCGCCATGTCCGCGTGAAAGACGCGCGTGGTGCGCTCGGTGATGGCGCCGATGGGCTCGCCGCTTTCGCGTGCCGCGGCGTTGCTCTTGTCGTCCACGTCGGTGATGTTGCGCACGTAGATAACGCGCGGGTAAAGCCGCTTCAAAAGCCGGTAGACCACGTCGAAGACGACCACCGGCCGGGCGTTGCCGATGTGGGCGTAGTCGCAGACGGTTGGCCCGCAGACGTACATGCGCACGCACTCGGGGTCCAGGGGCTCGAACCGCTCCTTGGCGCGCGTCAGGGTGTTGTGGAACCGCAATTCCGCCATCAGGGAATCCGGCCCGCCGTGCCGCGCCCGGCCCTCAAATCGGGCCCCGAAAGCGGTTGGTGATGGGATAGCGGCGATCGCGCCCGAAGGAGCGACTGGTGATCTTGACGCCGGGCGGCGCCTGGCGGCGCTTGTATTCGGCGCGGTCGAGCATCGTCCAGACCTGGTTCACGACCGCCGGATCGTGACCGCGCCCAACCACGTCTTGGGCCGACATCTCGCCCTCGATCAGAGAGCGCAAGACCGCGTCCAGATCGCCATAGGGCGGCAGGCTGTCGGCGTCCTTCTGGCCGGGCTTGAGCTCGGCCGACGGCGCCTTGGTGATCACCCGATCGGGGATCACCTGTCCCTCGGGGCCCAAGGCGTTCCCGGGCCTATTTGCGTTGCGCCAGCGGGCGAGTTCGAACACGGTGGTCTTGTAAACGTCCTTCAGGACCGAGAAGCCCCCGCACATGTCGCCGTACAGCGTGGCGTAGCCCACCGACATCTCGGATTTGTTGCCGGTCGATAAGACCATGAAGCCGAACTTGTTGCTGAGCGCCATCAACGTCATGCCGCGGGCGCGCGCCTGGATGTTCTCCTCGGTCTCGTTGGCGGGCAATCCTTGGAAGGATTCGGCCAGCATACCAGCGAATACGTCCATGGCCGGCTCTATGGGGATGGTCTCGAGCCGGCAGCCCAGCAATTCCGCCACGCCGGCCGCGTCGTCTAAGCTTTCGCGGGACGTATACGGAGACGGCATCATGACGAGGCGGACGCGATCGGCGCCCAGCGCGTCGACGGCAACGGCCGCCGTCAGCGCCGAATCGATCCCGCCCGAAAGGCCGACCAGGACGCCGGGAAAGCCGTTCTTGTCCACATAGTCGCCGAGACCCAGCACCAGCGCCCGGTAGATCGCCTCGAGCTCGGGATGCGGGCGCGCGATCGCGCCCTGGTCGCAGACCCAGCCCGCGTTGGCGCCGCCGGCCTCGCCCCGGCGCCAGCGGGTGAGGAGCACCTGCGTCTCCCACGCGCGGGCCTGGGCGCGCAATGAATAATCGGCGCCAAGCACGAACGAGGCGCCGTCGAAGACCAGCTCGTCCTGGCCGCCCACCAGGTTGACGTAGACGAGCGGCAGCCCGCACTCGCCGATACGCGCGGTGGCGTGGCCCAGGCGCACGTCCTTCTTGTCGGTCTCGAACGGCGAGCCGTTGATCACCACCAGGATCTCGGCCCCCGATTCGGCCAGACATTCGGCCACGTCCGGGATCCACATGTCCTCGCAGACCATGACGCCGAGGCGCGCGCCGCGAAACGCGACCGGCCCCGGCAAGGGACCGGCGGCGAAAACGCGGCGCTCGTCGAAGACGCCATAGTTGGGAAGCTCGTGCTTGAGCACCTCGGCGCATACCCGCCCGTCGTCGAGCAAGAGCGCCGCGTTGTAGAGCTTGCCGTCGCGCGGCCAGGGCGCGCCGACCAAGAGCGCCGGTCCCCCGTCGCCGGTATCCCTGGCGAGCTGGCCGACGCTGTCGGTGACGGCGTCTTGGAACGCGGCCTTGAGGACCAGGTCCTCGGGCGGATAGCCCGAGACCGCGAGCTCGCCCGCGATCACCAGATCGGCGGCGTGCGCGCGGGCCTCGGCGCGGGCCCGGCGGATGCGCTCGACGTTGCCGTCGAGATCGCCCACGGTGGGGTTGATCTGGGCCAATGCGAGCGCCAGGGACTCGGTCATGGGGGATCCGTGCAATCGCCAGCGTCGCTCAAGAGCCGGCGCGGCGGCAGCCTAGAGCGGATCGCGTTTGATTGGAACCGCATTGCGGCTCCAATCAAACGCGTGAATCCGCTCGACGTCGATAGTGTAGACCCGATTCACGCGGTAGGTGGATCGCCACGGGCGAAACCGAGCGACCACGATCTGGTCTAGGGGGAGGCCCCCTGGCTGTCAACGAAACGCCAAGGGCGGGGGCGGCCGGCCTTGACAGAGGCGAGGCGGGATTCGAGCATCGGGGCTGCGTCCCCCACTTTCCCTATCCCGGCGCCTCGGGCAGGCGCAGGCGGCTTCCATGACCGACACCCCGACCGAAGCTTCGACGAGACCGGAACCGGACGCGCGCGAGCGCTTGATCGTCGCGCTGAATTCGCCGACGGTCGACGACGCGCATCGGCTCATCAGCCAACTCGAGGGCCTGGTCTCGGTCTTCAAGATCGGACTCCAGCTTCAGATCGACCCGCGCGTGGGCGAGCTGATCGGGGCGCTGATCGAGAACCGAAAACGCGTCTTCCTCGACTACAAGTACTACGACATCGCCGACACCGTGGGCGACGCAACCGCACGCGCCGCGAGGATGGGCGTCTCGTTCCTGACGGTCCACGGCGATGCCGAGATCGTCTCGGCCGCGGTCGCGGCGAAGGAAGGATCGGATCTGAAGGTGCTTTGTGTCACCGTGCTCACCAGTCTCGATTCGCGGGGCCTTCGCGAGCTCTTCGGCAGCGACGTCTCGCTCGAGGCCTTGGTCCGCCACCGGGTCTCCATGGCGGTCGCCAAGGGATGCGACGGCGCGATTGCCGCGCCCGCCGACGTCGCCGCCATCCGCGGCCTCGCGGGCCGTGATTTCCTGATCGTCACGCCGGGCGTCCGCCTGGAGGGCGAGAGTGCCGACGAACAGAGGGGTG
>JAKZXM010000284.1:0-3037 GCA_047514975.1 Rhodospirillales bacterium | reverse complement strand
GTGGGAGAGGACGAAGCCGACGGCCGCGGCATCCGCTTCGCACTGGCCGCGATCAAGAATGTCGGCGAGGCGGCGATGGAGGCCGTGGTTCAAGAACGCGAGGCGAATGGTCGGTTTCGCGACCTCCACGAGTTCACCCAGCGGATCGACACGCGATTCGTCAACAAACGCCAGGTCGAGTGCCTGGCGGCGGCGGGTGCCTTCGAAAGCCTGGGCGTCAATCGGCGTCGGGTTTTCGAATGCGCCGAGACGCTGGTTCGCCACGCCCAGGCCGCCGCCAACGATCGCACCAGCCATCAGATGGGCCTGTTCGGCAAGGCCACCGCCCAATCCGGCGACTTGGCGCTTCCCGACGTGGCCGAATGGCCAGAGAGCGACCTTTTAAGTCACGAGTTCGCGGTCCTCGGCTTTAACCTGTCGGCACATCCCCTGGACGAGCACGAAGAGCACCTTCAGCGTCTCGGCGTCAAACATTTCTCGGAGGTCCGCGCCGAAGGCCGGAACGGCCCGGTGAAGCTTGCCGGCACCGTCCGCTCGGTGCGCGAACGCTCGTCGGGAAAGGGCAACCGCTACGCGTTCGTCCAGCTTTCCGATCAGTCGTCCGTCTTCGAGGTCACGGTTTTTTCCGAGCTGCTGACGCGGCGAAGGGCGATCCTCGAGGTCGGCAACTCCATCTTCGTCAGGGCGAACGCAGAGTTCGAGCAAGATTCGGTGCGATTGACGGCGCAGGCGCTGGAGCCCGTTGCGAACGGCGCCGGGGAACGGACCCCGGGCGTGACCATCCGGGTGCAGTCTTGCGGCTCCCTCAAGCCGTTGCAAGCGGCGCTGGCCCGCGGTGGCGCCGGCAACGGCAACGCCGCCGCGGCCCACGTCGCGCTGGTCACCTGCGTCGACGCCGACACCGAGGTCGAAATCGGGCTTCCGGGCCGCTACGCGCTTTCGCCGGAGTTATTGCAAGCCGTGCGCACGATACCCGGCATCCTCGACGTCCGCGAGGGGTGAACGGAGCCGCCGGCGGCCACGCGCTTCGGCCGTTTCCCCTTGCGCTCGCCCACTTCGAGCGTTATCCATCGCCCTCAACCTCACACGCGGGCGTGCGGGCATCGGCGCCAATTCGCCGATTCTCGTTCCGGTGCGCGATCGAGTCTCGCGCGGTGGCCCGCGGACGTAGAACCGGAGAAGGATTCGCCATGGCCTTGCCGACGTTTACCATGCGCCAGCTTCTGGAATGTGGCGTTCATTTCGGCCACAGAACCCGACGCTGGAACCCGAAGATGGCGCCCTACATCTTCGGCGTTCGCAACGACATCCACATCATCGATCTGCGACAGACGGTGCCGCTACTGCATCAGTCGATGGTCGCGGTCCGCGACATCGTCGCGGCCGGCGGGCGGGTCCTGTTCGTGGGCACCAAGCGTCAGGCTTCGGACAAGATCGCCGACGCCGCCAAGCGTTGCGGGCAGTATTTCGTCAACCACCGTTGGTTGGGCGGCATGTTGACCAACTGGCAGACCATCTCAAATTCGATCAAGCGCCTACGCGAGGTCGAGGAAAGCCTGGCGGAAGAGAACGTCGGTTTGACCAAGAAGGAGCTGCTTCGACTGCAACGCGAGGGCGACAAGCTGAACCGCGCGCTCGGCGGTATCAAGGAAATGGGCGGCCTACCGGACGTCCTGTTCGTGATCGACACCAACCGCGAGGCGATCGCGGTCGCCGAAGCGAAAAAGCTGGGAATCCCGGTGGCCGCGGTCATCGACAGCAACAGCTCGCCCGACGGAATCACGTTCCCGATTCCCGGCAACGACGACGCCATCCGCGCCATCGATCTTTATTGCGGACTCATGGGCGGCGCCGTGCTCGACGGAATCCGGGCGGAAATCACGGCGGGCGGAGGCGACGTGGGCGAAGCCGAGGATGCGCCGGCCGAAGATCTGTCGGCGGGCGTAGCCGAGGAAGCGCCGGGCGAAGATTCGTCGGTGGCCGCAGCCGAGGAAGCGCCGGGCGAAGATTCGCCGGCGACCGCAGCCGGGGAAGGGGGCGCAACGGCGAGCGCGGAATCGCAAACCGCGCCGCCCGTCGCGGATGAGGCCGCCCCGGACGCGGGTTCGGCCGCCGCGGACGCCGACGCCTCGGCGCCCCCGGAGACCGCCGCGCCGGATTCAGAGCTCGAAGCAAAGCCCGAAGAGCCCCCCGAAAGCGGCGTCGAGGCGCCGGCCGGTGGTGCGGACGAGGAGAAACGCGCCGCCGCTCTCGCGACGGACGCGGACGGCGGAGACGAGGGCCCGCCCGACGAGCCCGCGCAATCGGCCTGAGGCCCGATTATTCCCCGCACAAAGTCGTTGAAAAATCCCTATAATCAACGACTTAAGAAGCGATATTAACAAGGGAATTCAATATGACGGAGATCACGGCTTCGTTGGTCAAGAAACTGCGTGAAACGACCGGCGCCGGCATGATGGACTGCAAGAAGGCGCTCGTGGAGACCGGCGGCGACATCGAGGTCGCGGTCGACTGGCTTCGCAAGAAGGGAATCTCGGCGGCGGCCAATAAGGCCGGCCGAGCCGCGACCGAGGGTCTCGTCGGCGTCGCCACCGGCGCCCGCAAGGGGGCGGTCGTCGAAGTCAACGCGGAGACCGATTTCGTGGCCCGCAACGATCTCTTTCAGCAATTCGTCCGCGCGGTTACCGAAGTCGCCCTCGAAGGCACAGGCGATCTGGAGACGATAAAAGGAACCAAGGCTGGCGAAGGCGAGGCGACCATCGGCGAGCGGGTAACGCAACTCGTCGCGACCATCGGCGAGAATCTCAACCTCAGACGTTCTGCGATACTCGAGGTCGCGAACGGCGTCGTGGCATCTTACGTGCACAACGCGGTGGTGCCGGGCCTCGGACGTATCGGCGTCATCGTCGCCCTCGAATCGGAAGCCGACGCACAACGGCTGGCCGAGCTGGGAAGGCAGATCGCCATGCACGTGGCGGCGAGCGCGCCGCAGGCGGTGTCGCGTGACGACGTCGAAGGCCAAGTGCTCGCGCGCGAG
>JAKZXM010000283.1:0-9559 GCA_047514975.1 Rhodospirillales bacterium | reverse complement strand
ACGCAAGGTTGATCCGCGTGATGATCATTAAAATCAAGAATGATTCGCTGAGACCGCGCATTCGATTCTATCGTTGCGCTAAGACGGTGACGTTCAGAGTTTTTCAACAGCTTCAGCCACAAGCGAACTTAAGGAGGTGGTTACTCTTTATCTTGCGCCACACTTAATATTAAGGGGTGTTCGAAATATTTCTGAATGCCCATTAGTTTAACGGTTAGCGCATGGTGTAGGAGGTGCCGAGCGATGACCAACATGATATCCGTCGTTATTCATGAGGCCGGTGGACCTGACGTTCTGAAGGTGGAAGAGCGTCCCGTTCCGGACGTGAAACCCGGGTGGGTACTTGTTCGGGTGCGGGCCTTCGGTCTTAATCGATCGGAATTATTCACCAGGCAGGGCCATTCGCCAAACGTCCAATTCCCCCGCATTCTGGGCATTGAGGCCGTCGGCGAGATTGCGGACCCTTCCGACAGTGGGTTCGCCGAAGATGATACCGTCGCAACGGCGATGGGAGGCATGGGACGCGCCTTCGATGGCAGCTATGCCGAATACACGCTCGTTCCAACAAGCCAAGTCCAGAAGATCAATCCCTCACTTAGTTGGGCCCATTTTGGCGCGCTTCCTGAAATGGTCCAAACCGCTTGGGGGTCTCTGCACACCGCGCTTAGGATCGAACCTGGCGAAACGGTGCTTATTCGCGGTGGAACAACCTCAGTCGGCCTCGCAGCCGCGGTCCTAGCCAAGCAACAAGGACTGACAGTTGCGGCGACGACGCGAAAGCCTGAACGTGAAGCG
The DNA here is from genome assembly GCA_047514975.1 of Rhodospirillales bacterium. Classification (GTDB taxonomy): domain Bacteria; phylum Pseudomonadota; class Alphaproteobacteria; order Rhodospirillales; family JASLLV01; genus JASLLV01. The sequence continues at coordinate 8,764 of JAKZXM010000283.1, read as the reverse complement.
ATGCTTCTGGAAAATGGCGCCGATCATGTTTTCATCGAAACAGGAACCATCGCGGAAGATGTTCGGAAGGTATTCCCTAACGGCGTGAACAAGGTTCTTGAACTGGTTGGCACGTCGACGCTGATGGACTCGTTGCGCTCCACTGCTGTTCACGGAGCGGTCTGCATGACAGGCATGGTCGGAAATTCCTGGGAGTTCGAGAAGTTCAGCCCGATGGGCGTCATCCCGACCGCCGTCAATCTGACCACATATTCCGGTGGAGCCGAGGACTTCATCGACACGCCTCTTCAGGCATTCGTGGACACCATCGAAGCAGGCACGGCGAAAGTACGAACAGGACCGGTGTTTTCCATCGACCACATCGTTGAGGCGCACCAGACGATGGAAGAAGACCGCGCTGCCGGAAAAATCGTGGTCGTCACCTGAGGGTGAACAACAATCTAAATACGTCAGTATTCAGACGATAAGTCTGTATTTAAATGTCCGATATGGGTCAGGAACAGCTGTAGCGAGGACCGTGCGCAACGGTCTGCTGTTGGGCGCAACGCAGACAGGATGTGCTGAAAAGCCGAAGTTCCAGACGTTAATCCGGCATAATTTCAAACTGAGACACGCCCGGCGCGCCCTGCGGTGCCCGCGGACTTACGCGCGATGATAGGGGTGGCCGGAAAGGATGCATTGGGCGCGATAGATCTGCTCGGCGATGAGGCCGCGCACCAATAGATGCGGCCAGGTCATGGGACCGAGCGAGAGGACGAGATCGGCCCGGCGCATGACCGCCGCGTCCAAGCCTGCGGGTCCGCCGATCACGAAGGCGACGTCGCCCACCCCCTGGTCCCGCCAGCGTTCGAGTTGGCGGGCAAGCGCCTCGCTCGAGAGCGTTCGCCCGCCTTCGTCCAGGGCGACGACGCGGGCGCTTTCGGGCACCGCCGCCAGCAGCGATTTCCCTTCGCGAGCCCGGGCCTCGCCGGAACGAAGCGCGCTTTCGTGCGCGATCTCCCGAAGCACCGGGGGCGGCGTGATGCGCCGCGCGTACGATGCGAACAACGCGCTCTCCGGACCATCGCGCCGGCGCCCGCCGCGCGTGCGCCCGACCGCGAGAACGTGAGCGCGCATGATCATGTCCCTAGCGCTCTATCCGCTCGGTCGGCTCCAGCCGGGCGGGGGTGCGGGCGGGCGCGATTCCACGCAAATGGATAACGATCTAGGCGCGAATCGCGCGACGTTTCGTTCAGGCGATCATGTCGGCGCCGGCGCTCGCTTCGGCGCGTTCGCCACGCGGCGGCGGACCCCACAGCTTTTCCAGGTCGTAGAACGCCCGGATCTCGGGACGGAACAAATGGACGATGACGTCGCCGAGATCCAGCAGCACCCAGTCGCACACCGACAGCCCTTCCACCGCGACGCTGTGGAAGCCCGCGCCCTTCATTTTTTCGACCAGGCGTTCGGCCATCACGCTGATGTGACGTTGAGAGGTGCCGCTGGCGATGACCATGAAGTCGGCGATGCTGGTCTTGCCGGAGAGATCGATGACGACCGCTTCTTCGGCCTTGTCGTCATCGAGCGATTGCCTGACCATGCCGAGCAGCGTGCGCCCGGCCGGCGGCGTCTTGCGGCGGCGTCCTATGGTTCGCCCCTCCCTATGGTCTCCGTCATGGTCTTCGTCGCTGCGTCATCGGCGCCAACGATACGCCGCCTCGCCGGTCGGCGGCCGGCCCGAATTCGCGTCGCCGACGCCGGGCTCATGGGGCCTCGAACGAAGGCCCAGGCCGGCGGCGGTCTGTGCGCCAGCGTTCCGGCCAATCCCTGGGCCGCGCGAGCGGTTCGAAAGCGCCGCGCCGCCCGGCTGGAAAGCGCGCGGAAAGCATAGGTCGGCCGCGCGAAAACCGCAATGGCGACCGTTCGGAAGAGGGTCCGCCAGGACTTCCAGCGGGGAATTTGAACCAAGTTGTCGGCGCCCATGATCCAGACGAAGGCGCAGTCCGGATGACGCGCCTTCAAGGCCCGCACTGTATCGACGGTGAAACGCGTGCCGAGCCGCCGCTCGGCGTCCGAAATCCGAATGCGCGGATCGCGGGCGAGCCTTCGCGCCGTCGCCAAGCGTTGCGCGAACGGCGCCATTCCGGCGGCGGGTTTTAGCGGATTCTGGGGCGAGACCAGCCACCAAATCTCGTCCAGCCGCAAGCGCTCGAGCGCCTGGGCGCTGATGTGAAGGTGACCGGCGTGGGCCGGATTGAACGAGCCGCCCAAAAGTCCGACGCGTCGGCGTCGCTTCACGGGCGGCACTGACCCGTGCCGCGAACCACGTACTTGAATGTCGTTAGCTGCTCGACGCCCACGGGTCCGCGGGCGTGCAGCTTTCCGGTCGAGATTCCGATCTCGGCGCCCATCCCGAACTCGCCGCCGTCGGCGAACTGGGTGGAGGCGTTGACCATCACGATCGCGCTTTGCACCTCGTCCGTGAACCGCCGGGCGGCGTCCTCGTCCGCGGTGATGATGGCTTCGGTGTGCTGGGAGTTGTGCGCGTCGATGTGCGCGAGCGCACCGTCGAGCCCGTCGACGACGCGAACCGCGATGACGGTGTCGAGATACTCTGTGTCCCAGTCGGCGTCGCTCGCCGCCACCACGCGGGAATCGGCGGCGCGGACGGCGGCGTCGCCGCGCACCTCGCAGCCGGCCGCGATCAGATCGTCGATCAGGATCGGCAACAGCGTGCCGTTCAGGCGCCGGTCCACCAGCAGGGTCTCGGTGGCGCCGCAGATCTCGGGACGGCGCATTTTGGCGTTGATCGTCACCGCGCGCGCGATCTCGGGGTCGGCCGCGCCGTCCACGTAAGTGTGGCAGACCCCTTCCAGATGTAAAAACAGCGGCACCTTGCTTTCGTCCATGACGCGCTCGACCAGGCCCCGGCCGCCGCGCGGAACGATGACGTCGATGGCGTCCGGCATGGCGAGCATGGCCGCCACCGCCGCCCGGTCGCGGGTGGGAACGAGCTGGATGGCGGCGCTGGGCAGCGAGGCGGCTGCGAGCCCTTCGCCGAGCGCCGTGCCGATGGCGCGGGAAGACCGGAAGCTCTCGGACCCGCCGCGCAGAATGGCGGCGTTGCCGGATTTCAGACACAGCGCGCCCGCGTCCGCGGTCACGTTGGGCCTTGATTCGTAGATGATCCCGATGACGCCGAGGGGAATCCGCACCCGCGAAATGCGAAGGCCATTGGGGCGTTCCCACGCGTCCATCACCGCGCCCACGGGATCGGGTAGCCGGGCGATCTCCTCGAGCCCCCGGGCCATGGCCTCGACGCGGTCGTCGTCGAGCCGGAGCCGGTTCAAGAGCGGCTTCGTGAGGCCGCGCCGCTCGCCCTCGGCCATGTCGTCCGCGTTGGCGGCCACGATCGCGCCGGCGCGATCGCGCATGGCGCCCGCGGCCGCCTCGAGGGCCGTGTCCTTGGCCCCGGACGACGCCGTGGCCAACGCCTTCGCGGCCTTTTTAGCCTCGGCGCCGATGCGGCGCATGACCTCGGCCACGGGCTCGCGGGCGGTGGTCTCGACATCGTTCATGGGTGCCGGCTCCGATTTGCGCCCATCAATGCAGCACCAAGTCGTCTCGGTGAATCATTTCGTCGCGTCCACGATATCCCAGCAGGTCTTCGATTTCACCGGTTTTGTGCCCCATGACCCGGCGCGCGTCGGGCGCCGAAAATGCCGAGATCCCGCGCCCGACCTCGTGGCCGTCCGCATCCTTGACCGCGACCGCGTCGCCGCGCTCGAACCGGCCGTCGATGCCGATAACGCCAGCCGGCAACAGGCTCTTGCCCCCCTTGAGCGCCCGCACCGCGCCGGCGTCGACCACGAGCGCGCCGCGCGGCTCGAGCGCGCTCGCGATCCAGCGCTTGCGCGCGGTCTGCGGCGTCGCCGAGGGGATGAACCAGCTCGAGCGCGCACCCGAGAGCAAGCGCCGAAGCGGCCGCGCCTTGGTGCCGTCGGCGATCACCATGCGGCAGCCGGCGGCGAGGCATCCCTTGGCGGCTATCAGCTTGGTCACCATGCCGCCCGAGCCGACTCCCGGCCGCGCGCGCCCGGCCATGGCCTCGAGTTCCGGCGTGATCGCGCGCACGATGGGGATCAGCTCGGCCGAGTCGTCCTCGCGCGGATCGGCGGTATACAGGCCGTCGATGTCGGAAAGCAGGACCAGGACGTCGGCGCTCACCATCGCCGCGACCCGGGCGGCGAGGCGATCGTTGTCGCCGAAGCGGATCTCGTCGGTCGCGACCGTGTCGTTCTCGTTGATCAGCGGCACGGCACCGACCCGCAGCAACGCCTCGAGGGTGTTGCGCGCGTTGAGGTAGCGCCGCCGGTCCTCGCTGTCGTCGAGGGTGAGAAGGACCTGCCCCACCCTAAGGCCGTGCGGCGCCATGGTCTCCTGGTAGGCGTGCGCGAGGCGGATCATGCCGGCGGCTCCGGCGGCCTGCTTTTCCTCGAGCCTGAGCTCGCCGTCGCCGAGCCCGAGATCGCGCCGTCCGAGCGCGATGGCGCCGGACGAGACCACGATAACCTCGCCGCCGCCGGCGACGAGCGCGGCGACGTCCTTGGCCAATCCGGTGAGCCATCGCCGGCGAATCGTGCCCCGCTCGGCGTCGGCGAGAAGGCTCGAGCCGATCTTGACGACGACGCGCCGCGCGCCCGCCAGGCCGATTTCCGCATCTTCCGTCACGGTGACGCGCCTTCCGCCGCGGGCGCGGGCCGCGGGTATGGGTCCAGCGCCCGGCGAACCACTCCGAGCAGTTCGTCCACGCCAAGGCCGGTGAGGCCGGAAAGGCCGAGCACGCGGGCGCCGGCGGCTTCGCCAAGCGCCGCCTTCCGGTCCGCGATGTCGCCCTTCGAAAGCGCGTCGCACTTGTTGAGGACGACGATCTCGGGTTTGTCCGCGAGCCCGGCGCCGTAGGCTTCGAGCTCGCCCCGCACGGTGGCGTAGGATTGGGCGACGTCGTCCGTGGTGGCGTCGACCAGGTGGACGAGCACCCGGCAGCGCTCGACGTGGCCGAGGAACCGGGTGCCGAGCCCGGCGCCCGCGTGCGCGTCCTCGATGAGGCCGGGAAGATCGGCGAACACGATCACAGCGTCGTCCGCGATAGCGACGCCCAGATGCGGATGCAGCGTCGTGAACGGATAGGGGGCCGCCTTCGGCGAGGCCCGCGAGACGGCGCCGAGAAGGGTCGACTTGCCGGCGTTCGGCAGCCCCACCAGACCCGCATCGGCGATGAGCTTGAGGCGAAGCCACACCCACCGCTCCTCGCCCGGCCGGCCCGGCTCGGCGCGGCGGGGCCCGCGGTTGGTCGAGCTCGCGAAGTGCGCGTTGCCGAATCCGCGGGCGCCGCCCGCCGCAACCACCCGGCGATCGCCGGGCCGGACCATATCGGCAATGGTGCGCGTGCGGTCTTCGTCGAGGATCTCGGTTCCCGGCGGGACCGAAACGACCAAGTCGCGTCCGCCGGCGCCGCTTCGGTTGCGGGCGCCGCCGCGGCGCCCCGGGACGGCCTTGAAATGCTGGTGGTAGCGGAAGTCGATCAAGGTGTTCAGGTTGGCGACGCATTCCACGACCACGTCGCCGCCCTTGCCGCCGTCGCCGCCGTCGGGGCCGCCGCGGGGCACGGACTTCTCGCGCCGAAACGAGGCGCAACCCGGGCCGCCGTCGCCGCCCTTGACGAAGATCTTCGCCTCATCGAGGAATTTCATCGCTTCATCGCTTCGCCGCGCGCCCGACGGGATTGGCGGCGAAAAAGGGGAACGGCGGGCCATTCCCCTCGCGGCCGGCGCGCGAGCCCCCGCGCGGGGCTTACGCGTTCGGCTCCACCGCCACGTACATCCGGCCCTGGGCCTTGCGGCGGAACCGCACGGCGCCTTCGACGAGGGCGAACAGCGTGTGGTCCTTGCCGATGCCGACGCCGGCCGCCGGGTGGAACTTGGTGCCGCGCTGGCGGACGATGATGTTGCCGGGAACGACGGCTTCGCCGCCGTACTTCTTGACCCCGAGGCGGCGGCCCGCGCTGTCGCGGCCGTTGCGCGAGCTGCCGCCCGCTTTTTTGTGTGCCATGGTGCGCTACTCCTCGGTCTTGCCCTTGGCCGCGGGCGGCTTCGCCGGGGCCCGGCCGCGCCGCTTGGCGGGCGGCGCTTTGCCGGCGGCCGCCTTGTCCCCGCCCTTCGCAGGCGCGGCCTCGCTCTTCGGTGCCGCCTCCGCCTTCGGCGCCGCCTCGGCTTTCGCCTCGGTCTTCTGCGGAGGCTTCGTCTTCGGTGCCGCCTCCGCCTTCGGCGCCGCCTCGGCTTTCGCCTCGGTCTTCGGCGCCGGCTCGGCCTTGCGCGCGGCGGTCCTTACTCCCGCGGCGGCGATCTCGGTGATCCGGAGCACGGTCACGTTCTGGCGGTGGCCGTGGGTGCGGCGGTACTTTTTGCGCCGCTTCTTCTTGAAGACGTTGATCTTGCTGGTGCGGGCCTGCTCGAGGACCTCGGCGAAGACCGCGGCCTTGTCCACCAGCGGGGTTCCGACGCGCGCCTCGGCGGCGCCGTCGCCCAGCATCAGCACCTCGCCGAGCTCGACCGTCGCGCCGGGCTCGCCGGCCACGCGCTCGATAACGATCACGTCGTTGGGTGCGACGCGGTACTGCTTGCCGCCGGTGCGGATGACAGCGAACATCGGTCCTTGCGAGCCCCGATCAAAAGAGCGAGTGAATCCGCTGCGGGCCGCATCTCGCTCCGCCGCCCGCCGCAGGCCGCGGCACTATAGCCGCCGCCCGGCCCCTGTCAACGGCGTCTGAGGCGCGGCCTGCGCCGATTTCCGGGCATTCTTGCCGGGTTGGGGGCTTTCGGATAACGTCTGCGCCGGCCGCTGGGAGGGGTGCCGGAGTGGTCGAACGGGGCGGTCTCGAAAACCGTTGTACCTTTGCGGGTACCGTGGGTTCGAATCCCACCCCCTCCGCCACCCTGCGCCTCCGGCTTCGGGTGGCAGGCCACGAAGTGGACTGGCGCGCGAAGGCGCTTGGGCGTGGGAGTGTCCGCCGTAGCCTCGGCGAAGGCGGGCGGCGCCACGTTCGCAATCGGCGCGAAGCGGAGATGAACGAGCGCGGAACGCGCGCGGACAATCCCACCCCGTCGGCCATCCTGCTTCGCCAAGGGCTTTCCGGCCCCACTCGACGAAGTGTTAAGATGGGTTCGAGAAATGCGGGCTAGAGGTCTAAGCGAGCGACCCCAGGTGGTCACCCGAAAGTCGGATCCGAACGTGCGGGCCTCGAAATCGGATGTGCGTGTCGCGATCGCGGGCTTAGGCTCAATCGGCAAGACCATAGCCTCGTATCTCGGCATGCGCCGCTTGCCTGGCTACGTTCTGACTGCCGTGGCCGCAAAAAATGTGTCGGCCGCGGCTGAATTCGTGAGCACCTTTACGTGTCCCGTTGCCGTTGTTGGTATTGGAGATCTCGGCAATTACGCGGACGTCGTGGTCGAGGCTGCTCCGGCCGAGTTGCTTCCGTTGATCGCAGAGCCGGCTCTAAGGGCCAAGAAGACGGTGATCGTGCTATCGGCGGGAGCTCTCCTCAGCAATGACCATTTGATCCGAATCGCTAAGGAGGAAGGCGGCACAATCATCGTTCCGACTGGATCGATCGTTGGTTTGGATGCTGTTATTGCCGCCGCTGAAGGCGACATTCAGTCTGTGCGAATGATCTCCAGAAAACCGCCAAGTAGCCTAGTTGGAGCCCCTTTCTTGAGTGAGCACCGCATGGATCTTGAGGGTTTGGCTGAACCTCGGATGATCTTCGCGGGAAGCGCTCGTGAGGCCTTTAAAGGATTTCCGGAAATTCTCAATGTCGGGGCCGCGCTTGCCCTGGCTGGGATTGGTCCCGAAAGGACAATTCTTGAGGTTTGGGCTGATCCAAAACTGGAACGCACCGTGCATCGCATTGAGGTGGTTTCCGATTTGGCGATCATGGAGATGACCATTGAAAATATTCCGACGGATAATCCGAAGACGGTAAGAATCGTTGCTCATAGCGTGCTTGCTTTGCTACGCAAGATGACCGGTCATATGCGGATTGGCACCTGATGGCCTGGGGGGTTAGAGAGAAGTGAACCCCGATTTAGGGACCAGGGGCTTGAGCGGATTCGCGTTCTGATCGGTCATGGCGGAAACGGAGGAGAACGACGGCGTGGACGAGGGCGAGCTTGCGGGTCGAAAGCCCAAGGACCCCGGCTATCCGCACGCGTTGTGGACGATGCGCCCGCTGGCCCGCCACGCGTGGCACCATGGAGCCCCACCGGTGTTCCACCCCAATTCCACGCCCCACCTCGAGGAGCCAGTCAATGAAAGACGACGCAGAAATTGTGCAAGGTCTCGTACAAGCGGACCAGGAACATTACATAACGATGATCGGGGAGCTCGTTCGTCTATCGAAGGACGGTTCCGAGCCGGTGCAGAATCTCGTGGCGCAATGGTTGCGCGATTTGAAGTGCGAAGTGACCGTGGTTTCCGAGCCATTTGGCGAACTGAGCGAGCAGGTTCGTGGTGCGGAGCTACTCGACCCAACTGTCACCGACACGAACCCGCGTGCAAATGTGATCGGAAAATACTCGGGTAGTGGTAAAGGTCGCTCGATAATTCTGTTTGCCCACGCGGACAGCCCTCCGGCAAACGGGACCGAGAACTGGACGTTTCCGCCGTTTGAGCCGGTAGCCGAGGATGGAAGGCTTTATGGTTGGGGAATCGCGGACGATAAGTC